>NZ_JBAKHP010000021.1:0-110191 GCF_036902745.1 Micromonospora sp. CPCC 205554
GGTCAGTCAGAGGGTGAGTCAGACCGGCCGGGTGACCCGCTCCCACATCATCACTGTCAGAGGATGGGGGGCGGGGAGTAGGCCGCGGCCTGGGGGTGGGTTTCCACGATCTCGGTGATTCGTGCGGTCACGCGGTTGACCTGGTCGGTGGCGGCGCCCACGAAAGCGTTGCGGTCGGCCACCAGGGTGTCGATCTCGGGCCGGGTCAGGCCCAGCCGGCCGTCGGCGGCCAGCCGGTCGAACAGGTCGTTCTCGGCCGCGCCCTTCTCCCGCATGGCCAGCGCCACGGCCACCGCGTGCTCCTTGATCACCTCGTGCGCGACCTCCCGGCCCACACCCCGGCGCACGGCCGCCACCAGGATCTTCGTGGTGGCGAGGAACGGCAGGAAGCGCTCCAGCTCCCGGTTGATCACCGCCGGGTACGGGCCGAACTCGTCCAGCACGGTGAGGAACGTCTGGAACAGCCCGTCGGCGGCGAAGAACGCGTCCGGCAACGCGACCCGGCGCACCACCGAGCAGGAGACGTCGCCCTCGTTCCACTGGTCACCGGCCAGCTCGCCGACCATCGACAGGTAACCCCGGATGATCACCGCGAAGCCGTTCACCCGCTCCGACGAGCGCGTGTTCATCTTGTGCGGCATCGCGCTGGAGCCGACCTGGCCCGGCTTGAAGCCCTCGGTGACCAGCTCCTGGCCCACCATGAGCCGGATCGTGGTCGCCAGCGACGACGGCGCGGCGGCCACCTGGGCCAGCGCGGAGAGCACGTCGAAGTCCAGTGAGCGCGGGTAGACCTGGCCGACGCTGTCCAGCACCCGGCGGAAGCCCAGGTGCCCGGCCACCCGCTGCTCCAGCTCGGCCACCTTGCCGGCGTCGCCGTCGAACAGGTCGAGCTGGTCGGCGGCGGTGCCCACCGGCCCCTTGATCCCGCGCAGCGGGTAGCGGCCGATCAGGTCCTCCAGCCGCTCGTACGCGATCAGCAGCTCCTCCGCCGCCGACGCGAAGCGCTTGCCGAGCGTGGTGGCCTGCGCGGCGACGTTGTGCGACCGGCCGGTCATCACCAGCGCGGAGTACTCGCCCGCGTGCCAGCCCAGCCGGGTCAGCGTGGCGACCACCCGGTCCCGGATCAGCTCCAGCGAGGCGCGGATCTGGAGCTGCTCGACGTTCTCGGTGAGGTCTCGGGAGGTCATCCCCTTGTGCACGTGCTCGTGCCCGGCGAGCGCGCTGAACTCCTCGATCCGGGCCTTCACGTCGTGCCGGGTGACCCGCTCGCGCGCCGCGATCGAGGCCAGGTCGACGTCGTCCACCACGCGCTCGTACGCCTCGACGACCCCGTCCGGCACCGGCACGCCGAGGTCACGCTGGGCCTTGAGCACCGCCAGCCAGAGCCGGCGCTCCATCCGGACCTTCTCCTCCGGCGACCAGAGGGCGACCAGTTCGGGCGAGGCGTACCGGTTGGCGAGCACGTTCGGGATCGTCGTCACGTACCTCAGTCTTTCACGACGCCCGGGCCGGCCCCGGCGACGCCGGTACCCGGTCCGGCCTGTGGGCGGGCCGGACCGGGACACACCGTCAGCCCAGCCGGATCTCCGGGTCCAGCGCGACCGCGGCCATCTCCTCGACTGTCATCAGATGCCGGTCGGTGGACGAGTGCGTCTGCACCGACACGAACGCGCCGTCGGCCCGCTTGACGGTCACGCTACGCAGGACGGTCCGCTCGGTCACCGGACCGACCAGGCGTCGGCCCTCGGCGTCGTTGGCGACCACCAGCTCGCCCCCGGGACCGGTGAAGGACCGGCATGTGACCTCGCCGAGGCGGCACCGGTCCGGTCCCGACGTGTGGCCGGGGCGCACCCGGCCCACGTTGATGTTCAGGTACGACCGGACCTCGCCCCGGGCCGCGACACCCACAGCCAACCAGCCGGTCGCGGACTCCCACTGCAACCGCTGCACCGACCACGGCGGCTCGTCGGTGACCGGGCCGTCCCAGGTCTCGCGGTCGGCTGTCGACGCGCCCAGCACCCACCGCAGGTCCGGTGCCTCCCGGTGGAACGCGGCCAGGATCGCCACCTGCAGGCGCTCCGGCTCGCTCCGGGCGGTGGCGGACGGCGCGGCCGAGTGGGCGGGCGCCGGGCCACCGGACGCCCCCGGCTGCACGACCACGCCGACGCCGAGCGCCAGCGCCAGCACCGCTGTCGCCGAGGCGTACGCGCCCAGGCGTCGCCGCCGGCGACGGCCCTCCCGCGCCACCAGGGCGTCCACGTCCACCGCCGTCGGCGGCGCGTCGCCGATCGCCTCGTCGAAGATCTGCCGGTACGTCATCGCTGCCTCCCGCTCTCCACCGGCGAATGGTGCGAGGCGAGCAGCCGCAACGTCTCCAGCGCGCGGGCGGCCTGACTCTTCACGGTGCCGGTGCTGACGCCCAGGATCTGCGCGGTCTCCTCGACGGACAGGTCGCAGTAGAAGCGGAGCACCACCACCGCCCGTCGCCGCGGCGCGAGCCGGCCCAGCATGTCGAGCAGCATCTCCCGCTCACCGACCGACGGCTCCCCGGCCGCCAGGTCCGCCCGGTCCGGCACCTCGTCGGTGCTGTGCTCCCGCCGCCACGGGCGGCGCCGCTCGTCCAGCCACGCGTTGGTGAGCATCCCCCGGACGTACGCGTCGAGGTTGTTCGCGCCGAGCGCCCGCCGCCAGTTGCGGTAGAGCTTGCCCAGCGTGATCGACACCAGGTCGTCCGCCGTGTGCCAGTCCCGGCAGAGCAGGTACGCCGTGCGGCGCAGCGGCTCCAGCCGGGCGGTCACGTAGTCGCGGAACTCCTCGTCACGCCCGGTCACGGGGGGCCGCTCCTCGTTCGCCTCATGCCCAGGGGACGGAACGGGCCGGCACGCGGGTTGCCCGCCCGGCGAACAACCGGGCGGGCGTCGTCGTCAGCGCTCCAGGATCGCCGTCACGCCCTGCCCGCCGGCGGCGCAGATGGAGATCAGGCCGCGCCCGCTCCCCTTGGAGTCCAGCAGCTTGGCGAGCGTGGCGACGATCCGGCCGCCGGTGGCGGCGAACGGGTGCCCGGCCGCCAGAGACGAGCCGTTGACGTTGAGCTTGTCCCGGTCGATCGAGCCGAGCGGGGCGTCCAGGCCGAGGCGCTCCTTGCAGAACTCCGGCGACTCCCAGGCGGCGAGGGTGGCCAGCACCTGCGAGGCGAACGCCTCGTGGATCTCGTAGAAGTCGAAGTCCTGGAGGCTCAGCCCGGCCCGGGCCAGCATTCGCGGCACCGCGTACGCGGGGGCCATCAGCAGGCCCTCGTCGCCGTGCACGAAGTCGACGGCGGCGGCCTCGGACCAGGAGAACCAGGCCAGCACCGGCAGGTTGTGCGCCTTGGCCCACTCCTCGGAGGCGAGCAGCACCGTCGACGCGCCGTCGGTGAGCGGCGAGGAGTTGCCGGCGGTCATGGTGGCCCGCTCGGCGTCCGCGCCGGAGGCGCCGAAGACCGGCTTGAGCGAGCCGAGCTTCTCCAGGCTGGTGTCCGGGCGCAGGTTCTGGTCCCGGGTCAGCCCCAGGTAGGGGGTCATCAGGTCGTCGAAGAACCCCCTGTCGTACGCGGCGGCGAGCCGCTGATGCGAGCGCAGCGCGAGTTCGTCCTGAGCGGCGCGGTCGACGTTCCAGCGCAGCGCGGTGCGGGCCGCGTGCTCACCCATCGACAGCCCGGTACGCGGTTCGGCGTTGCGCGGGATGTCCGGCTTGAACGGCTGGTGCGGGCGCAGCTTCGCCGCGATCTTCAGCCGTTCGCCGAGCGTACGGGCCGAGTTGAGCTGGATCAGGGTGCGCCGCATGTCCTCGTTGACGGCGAGCGGCGCGTCCGAGGTGGTGTCGACGCCACCGGCGATGCCGACCTCGATCTGCCCGAGGGCGATCTTGTTGGCGACCAGGATGGCCGCCTCCAGTCCGGTGCCGCAGGCCTGCTGGATGTCGTACGCGGGGGTGTGCGGGTCGAGCCGGGAGCCGAGCACCACCTCGCGGGTGAGGTTGAAGTCGCGGGAGTGCTTGAGCACCGCGCCGGCCACGACCTCGCCGACCCGCTCGCCGGCCAGCCCGAACCGGGCGACCAGCCCGTCGAGCGCGGCGCCGAGCATGTCCGCGTTCGACGCGTGCGCGTAGCGCGAGTTGGACCGGGCGAAGGGGATGCGGTTGCCCCCGATGACCGCGACCCGCCGGACACTCTGCACGATCGGCCTCCCTCGAAACTGTTGCCCGAACCCTACTCGCCAGTAGGCTACGCCTATGACCGACAGGTACGCGAGCTTCGTCCAGACGGGGGCCGGTCGCGCGCTGGTCAAGCGCCTCGGGCTGCCCGACCCGCCCCGACTGCGCCGGCACACGCCGGGCGACCCGCTCGTTCCCGGGCCGGTCCTGCTCGGCGCCTCGACCGGCGGCCGGATCGCCGAGCCGGCCGGCAAGATCCTGACCGCCGCCGGGGTCGAGCTGGCCGACCCGGTCGCCGCCCACGACGCCGACCGCCGCTTCGCGGCCCTGGTGTACGACGCCAGCGGCATCACCGACTCCGCCGGGCTGCGCCAGCTCTACGACTTCTTCCACCCGCAGGCCCGCTCGCTGCTGCCCAGCGGCCGGGTGATCGTGCTGGGCACCCCGCCGGCCGAGTGCGGCTCCCCCCGGGAGGCTACCGCCCAGCGCGCGCTGGAGGGCCTGACCCGCAGCATCGGCAAGGAGTTCGGCCGGGGCGTGACCGCCCAGCTCGTCTACGTGACCCGCGAGGGTGACGCCGGCACCCCGGTGAGCCTGGAGTCCACGCTGCGGTTCCTGCTCTCCGGCCGTTCCGCGTACGTCTCGGGCCAGGTCGTACGCGTCGGCACCGGCACCGCCGTCGCGCCGGCCGACTGGGACCGGCCGCTGGACGGGCAGGTGGTGCTGGTGACCGGCGCGGCCCGGGGCATCGGCGCGGCGCTGGCGAAGGTGCTGGCCCGCGACGGCGCCCAGGTGGTGGCGCTGGACATCCCGGCGGCCGGGGACGAACTGGCCGCCGTTGCGAACGACATCGGCGGGAGCGCGGTGCAGCTCGACCTGACCGCGCCTGACGCGCCGACCCGGCTGGCGGAGCATCTGGCGTCCCGGCACGGCCGGGTCGACGTGGTGGTGCACAACGCGGGCATCACCCGGGACAAGACGCTGGGCCGGATGGACGCCGACCGGTGGGACTCGGTGATCGACGTGAACCTGTCCAGCCAGGAGCGGATCAACGACGTGCTGCTGGAACGCGACCTGATCCCGGCGGGCGGCCGGATCGTGTCGGTCTCGTCGATCGCCGGGATCGCCGGCAACCGGGGGCAGACCAACTACGCGACGAGCAAGGCCGGCGTGATCGGCCTGGTCGACTCGCTCTCCCCGGTGCTGCGCGAGCGCGGGATCAGCCTGAACGCTGTCGCGCCGGGCTTCATCGAGACGCGGCTGACCGCGCGTATCCCGCTGACCATCCGCGAGGCGGGACGGCGGATGAACAGCATGGCCCAGGGCGGCCTGCCGGTGGACGTGGCCGAGACGATCGGCTGGCTCTCCTGGCCGGCGAGCGGCGCGGTGAGCGGCAACGTGGTCCGGGTCTGCGGCCAGAGCCTGCTGGGGGCGTGATGGCGAAGGACCACGAGGACGACGACCTGAGCCTGCACGACCTGATCGAGGGCCCCACCCGCGACCTGACGTCGGCCCGGGCCGCCGCCCTGGCCCAGGCCAACGCCCGCCCAGCGTCCGGCGATCATGAAGTTGACGGCACTTCTGGAGATCCACGAGGCGGCCAACTTCATGATCAACCGAGCGAAGGGGCGGCGGGGCGGCGGCGGGTGGAGCTGGAGCGGCTGCCCGCCAGTGGGGCGCTGTATCGGCGGGCGCTGCTGGGAGTCGTGCCCGGGGTCGGGGGGCGGCGCGGGACGGACGTGCCGGCGCTGGAACTCGCCGTCGGTGGGGTCCTGGTGGATCCGGGGCATCTGGCGGACTACGACCGGGTGTGCGGGTTCCGGCTGACCGACCGGCTGCCGGCGACGTACCTGCACGTGCTCGGGTTCCCGCTGTCGCTGCGGCTGATGACGGGTCCGGGCTTCCCGATCCCGCTCACCGGCGTGGTGCACGTGGCCAACCGGATCACCGTGCACCGGCCGGTAGAGGTCGGCGAGCGCGTCGACTTCCACACGTACGCGGAGAACCTGCGCCCGCACGAGCGGGGCCGCCAGCTCGACGTGGTGCTCGTCGGGTCGATCGGCGGCGAGGAGGTGTGGCGCGGCGTGTCCACGTACCTCGGGAAGGAGCGCGGCGGCCCACGGCGCGACCGGGGTGACCGCCCGGCACCGCCGGCCTCCTCGGCGCGGTGGCGGGTGACGCCCCGCGTCGGTACGGACTACGCGCGCGTCTCCGGCGACCACAACCCGATCCACACCTCGAAGCTGGGCGCGCGGCTGTTCGGCTTCCCGCGCCCGATCGCACACGGCATGTGGAGCAAGGCGCGCTGCCTGGCCGCGCTGGAGCCCCGGCTGCCCGAGGCGTACACGGTGGACGTGTCGTTCAAGCTGCCGGTGCCGCTGCCGTCGACTGTGGCGTTCAGCGCCTCGGCGGCGGGCGCGGGCTGGGACTTCGCGCTGCACAGCGCCCGGGACGGAAGGCCGCATCTGGCCGGTTCCGTGCGCTGAGCGAAAGAGGGGACTTGCCGTCCCCTCTTTTCGGCGCTAAGTTCTTCTCAGATTGAGTTGTTCTCAACCTGAGAGAGTGAGTGACCGTGAACGAGCAGGAGTTCCTCGCCGGGTACGACCCCCGGGACTACCCGGCGGTCGCGGTCACCGTCGACGTGGTCGCGCTGACCATCCGCGAGGGCGCGCTGCACCTGCTGCTGATCCGCCGGGGCGCGCCGCCCTACGCGGGGCACTGGGCGCTGCCCGGCGGCTTCGTCCAGCCGGGCGAGGACCTGGCCGCGGGCGCCCGGCGCGAGCTGGCCGAGGAGACCGGCCTCGGCGGCGAACGGCTGCGCCGGGTGCACCTCGAACAGCTCGGCAGCTACGGCGCGCCCGACCGCGACCCGCGCATGCGGGTGGTCTCGGTGGCGCACCTGGCGTTCGCCCCCGACCTGCCCGACCCGGTCGCCGACACCGACGCCGACGAGGCGATCTGGCTGCCGGTCACCGCGCTGACCAGCCGGCAGCTCGCCTTCGACCACGGCCGGATCATCGACGACGGCCTGGAGCGCGCCCGCTCCAAGCTGGAGTACACGCCGCTCGCCACCCGGTTCCTCGCCCCCGAGTTCACGATCACCGAGCTGCGGGAGGTCTACGAGACGGTCTGGGGGCATCCGCTGCACGCCGGCAACTTCCACCGCAAGGTGCTCTCGGTGCCCGGCTTCGTGGAGAGCACCGGCGCCAGCACCGAGCGCGGCGGCGCGCGCGGCGGCCCTCGGGCCAAGCTCTACCGCGCCGGAGACGCCCGGCTGCTGCACCCGGCGCTGCTGCGCCCCGCCCGGGAGGAGACGGTGCGGTGAGGACCGAGGAGGCGATCCGGCTGGTCACCGCCGCGCGCACCGACGCCGACCTGTTCGGCACCGAGGCGCCGGCCCGTCGCTACCGCGAACTGGTCGGCGCGCTGCACCCCGACCGGCTGGGCGCGGCCGACCCGGGGGTACGCGCCGCCGCCGCCGACGCGCTCGTCACAGTCACCACCCGGTGGCGCACCCCCGCCCCGATGTACGCCGGCGACATCGCCGACCTGCACGACCACGGGGACGGGCGGCTGCTGAAGGTGGCCCGGCACCCCGGCGACAACGACCTGATGGCCCGCGAGGCGCGCGCGTTGCGCCGGATCGCCGAGCACGGCGACGCCCGGCACCTCGCGTACGTGCCCCGGCTCGTCGACTCCTACCCGGCGCGTGACCCGTCGACCGGCGTGCAGCGGCAGGTCAACGAGCTGGTGACAGTACCCGGGCTGCACAGCCTGGACGACGTGCGCCGCGCGTACCCGGACGGGCTGGACCCGCGCGACGCGGCCTGGATGTGGCGGCGGCTGCTCGTGGCGCTCGGCCTGGCCCACCGGGCCGGCGTGGTGCACGGCGCGGTGCTGCCCCGGCACGTGCTGATCGAGCCGGACGCGCACGGCGTGGTGCTCGTCGACTGGTGCTTCTCGGCCGAGCCGGGCGGGCTCGTGCCGGCGCTGGTGCCCGGCCACGAGGACTGGTATCCGCCGGAGGTCGCCGCGAAGCGGCAGTGCGGGCCGGGCACCGACATCGCGATGGCCGCCCGCTGCATGACCTGGCTGATGGGCGACCGCGCGCCGCGCGAGCTGCGCGCCTTCGCGGGCGGTTGCCAGGGCACCGCGCTCGCCACCCGGCCGGACGACGCCTGGCGGCTGCTGCGCGAACTCGACGAGGTGCTGCACCGGCTGTACGGGCCGCGCACCTTCCGACCCTTCACCCTCAACCCGTAGGGAGGCTGCCATGGGCAGTGGAATCTGGTCCACCGACGTGTACGACGCCGCCGACCGTTACCGGCGCCGCACCGGCAAGAGCGCGTTCTCGTACAGCGACAGCGGCGCCCGCAAGGTGCACCCGGCGCTCGACCCGCGCGACGCGGCACGGGAGAGCCGCGACTCCGCCGAGCACCCGCAGTCGACGCCGATCGCCGTGCTGTTCGACGTCACCGGCTCGATGGGGCACGTGCCCCGGGTGCTGCAGAGCAAGCTGCCGCAGCTGCTGGGCCTGCTGCTGCGCCAGGGGTACGCCAAGGACCCGCAGGTCATGTTCGGCGCGATCGGCGACGCCACCTGCGACCGGGTGCCGTTGCAGGTCGGGCAGTTCGAGTCCGACAACCGGATGGACGACGACCTCGGCCGGATCGTGCTGGAGGGCGGCGGTGGCGGCCAGATGATGGAGTCGTACGAGCTGGCGCTGTACTTCATGGCCCGGCACACGGCCACCGACAGCTGGGACAAGCGCGGCCGGCGCGGCTACCTGTTCATCATCGGCGACGAGCTGGCGTACCCGGCCGTGAAGACCGCTGAGGTGGCCCGGCTGATCGGCGACGACCTGCGCGAGGACGTGCCGGTCCGGCAGATCGTGGACGAGGTGACCGCGCGCTGGGACACCTACTACCTGCTGCCCGCCGGCAGCCACTACGCGGGCAACCGCAAGGTGCTCGACTTCTGGCGCGGCCTGCTCGGGCAGAACGCGGTCGAGCTGGACGACCTGGACGCGGTCTGCGAGACGATCGCGCTCACCG
This sequence comes from Micromonospora sp. CPCC 205554, assembly GCF_036902745.1. Classification (NCBI taxonomy): domain Bacteria; kingdom Bacillati; phylum Actinomycetota; class Actinomycetes; order Micromonosporales; family Micromonosporaceae; genus Micromonospora; species Micromonospora sp. CPCC 205554. Next base: position 9,249 of record NZ_JBAKHP010000021.1, read on the forward strand.
TCGGCCTCGGCGAGCAGGCCATCGACCTGGACGCCGGGCTGCGCGACCTGGACCGGGCCGGCTCCACCGCCACCCGGACGGTGTCGAGGGCGCTGGCCCGGCTCGGCTCCGGCCGCCGCACCGTGGCGACGCTGCCGTTCAGCCCGGCCGACGGCGGAAGCGGGGTCACCCGGCTGTGAACCACGTGATGGTGGTCGACCTCGGCTACGGCGACGCCGGCAAGGGCACCGTGGTGGACCTGCTCTGCGCCACCCGGCAGGTGCACACGGTGATCCGGTTCAACGGGGGCGCGCAGGCGGCGCACAACGTCGTCCTGCGCGACGGGCGGCACCACACGTTCGCGCAGTTCGGCGCCGGGACGTTCCGTCCGGGCGTACGGACGCACCTGGCGCGGCACGTGGTGGTGGACCCGCTGGCGCTGGCCGCCGAGGCCGACCACCTCGCGTCGGTCGGCGTGCCCGACGCGCTCGACCGTCTGACAGTGGACGGGGAGGCGCTGCTCGCCACCCCGTACCACCGGGCCGCGAATCGCGCCCGGGAGATCGCCCGGGGAGCCGACCGGCACGGCTCCTGCGGGCTCGGGGTGGGCGAGGCGGTCGCGTACGGCCTCGCCCACCCCGACGAGGCACCCCGGGTGGCGGACTGCCGCCGCCCGGCCGTGCTGCGCCGGCGGCTGACCGCGCTGCGCGACCGGCTCACCGCCGAGCTGGGACCGCTCGACGCGCCACCGGTGGAGGACTGCCTGCCCGCCTACGCGGCCTTCGCGCGCCGGGTCGCGATCGTCGACCGGAGCTGGCTCGCGGGCGCGCTGCGCGAGGGCACCTGCGTGTTCGAGGGAGCGCAGGGGGTGCTGCTCGACGAGTGGCACGGCTTCCACCCGTACACGACGTGGAGCACCACGACGTTCGCCAACGCCGAGACGCTGCTGGCCGAGGCGGGCATGGCCGGGACCGCGCAGCGGCTCGGCGTGCTGCGGACGACCACCACCCGGCACGGCCCCGGGCCGCTGGTCACCGAGGACGCGGCGCTGCCGTTCACCGACCGGCACAACTCGGCGAATCCCTGGCAGGGCCGGTTCCGGTTCGGGCACTTCGACGCGGTCGCCCACCGGTACGCGCTGGAGGTGGCGGGCGGCGTGGACGGCCTGGCGCTCACCCACCTCGACCTGGCCAGTCCCGAGCTGCGGATCTGCCGCCGGTACGAGGACATCGACCGGCTCGTCCCCGGCCCGGCCGGTGACCTGGACCGCCAGGCCGCGCTCACCCGCCGGCTGCTGCGCGCCCGTCCGGTGCTGGACGAGCCGCCCACCGACTGGCCGGCGGCCGTCTCGGAGGCGCTGGGGGCGCCGGTGGTGCTCACCTCGCACGGCCCCACGGCCGAGGCGAAGGAAGGGCCCCTGCTCGACGCCTTTTGCCTGAGAAGCGCCCCTGCCTGACACCGCACCACCGAGCATGGGTGCATGGGGGACGTGCTCGACCTGCTGCACCACACGGTGACGTCGCCGTGGGTGTACCTGGTGATCGTCGCGGTCACCGCCGTCGACGCGTTCTTCCCGGCGGTACCCGGCGAGACTGTGGTGATCACCGCCGGGGTCTTCGCGGCGGGCGGCGAGCCGAACCTGGCGCTGGTGATCGTGACCGCCGCGTTCGGCGCGCTCGTCGGCGACCACATCTCGTACGCGATCGGGCGCGGCGGCGGCGCGCACCGGCTGGCCCGGTTCCCGGCGGACAGCAGGCGGCGGGCCAGCTCGGAGTGGGCCCGCCGGGCGGTCGACAGGCGCGGCGGGATGATCCTGACCACCGCCCGGTACGTCCCCGGCGGCCGGACCGCCGTCACGCTGACCATGGGCGCGGTCCGCTATCCGGCGCGCACGTTCCTGCTGTACGACGGCCTGGCGTGCGTCACCTGGGGGATCTACTGCGGGCTCCTCGGCTATTTCGGCGGCCTGGCGTTCGAGCACAACCCGCTGTCCGGCCTGCTCGCCGGCGTCGCCATCTCGCTTGCCGTCACCGGCCTGTTCGAGGCCGCCCGCTGGAGCCGGCGGCGGGCGCGCGCCCGGGCCGCCCGCCGCTGACCGGAACCGGGGCCGGGCCGGGGCCGGGGCCGTCAGTCCAGCAGGTCGGCGTCGTGCACGAGGATGGCGAGCTGCACCCGGTTGGTCACGCCGAGCTTGGCCAGCGCGCGACTGACGTGCGTCTTCACTGTCGCCTCGCTGGTGCCGACCCGGCGCGCCACCTCGGCGTTCCCGTCCCCCCGGGCCACCTCGCGGACGATCACCGCCTCCCGCTCGGTCAGCCGGGCCAGCCGCTGCCGGGCGACCTCCCGCCGTGCCGGGCCACGCTCGGCGAAGGAGCTGATCAGCCGCCGGGTCACGGTCGGCGCGAGCATGGCGTTCCCGGCGGCGACGGTCCGCACGGCGGTGGCGAGTTCCCGGGGCGGCGTGTCCTTGAGCAGGAAGCCGACCGCGCCGGCCCGGAGCGCCTCGTGCACGTACTCGTCCAGGTCGAAGGTGGTCAGCATGACCACCTTCGGTCCGGCGGCCACGATCGCGGGGGCCGCGGTCAGCCCGTCCACGCCGGGCATGCGGACGTCCAGCAGCACCACGTCCGGGCGCAGCCGCACGGTGGCGGCCAGTGCCTCGGTGCCGTCGGCGGCCTCACCCACCACGGTGATGTCCGGCGCGGCCTCCAGGATCAGCCGCAACCCGGCGCGGATGAGCTGCTCGTCGTCCGCGAGCACGACCCGGATCACGACGCCTCCCCGGCCGGCACCAGTGCGCGCAGCAGGAATCCCCCGCCTGGGGTCGGTCCGGCCGTCAGCCGCCCGCCGGTCAGCTCGACCCGTTCGCGCAGGCCCACCAGGCCGAGCCCGGCGCCGGGCAGGACCGGGCCGGCACTGTCGGACGGGTCGTTGCGGACGCTGACCTCGACCCCGTCGGCCAGGTGCCGCAGGCACACGTCGACAGCCGCGTCCGGGGCGTGCTTCCGCGCGTTGGTCAGCCCTTCCTGCACCACCCGGTGCACGGTCCGGGCCACCGCGTCCGGTACCGGCCCGGGCGTTCCCTCGTCCGTCCGGCTCACCCGCAGTCCGGCCGCGCGCGACTCACGGACCAGATCGTCGACCGTGTCCCAGCCCGGGGCCGGGAGCGGCCGTTCCTGACGCAGCACGCCGAGCACCTCCCGCAGGTCGGTCAGAGCGGCCCGGCCCGTGGACCGGATCAACCCGGCCGTCTCGACCGTGGCGGGGTCGGCGGTGGTCACCTCCAGCGCGCCCGCGTGCACCACCATGAGCGAGACCCGGTGCGCCACGACGTCGTGCATCTCCCGCGCGATCCTGGCCCGTTCGTCGGCCCGTACCCGGTCGGCACGCGCCTCCTGCTCGCGCTCCAGCCGCTCGGCCCGGTCCCGCAGGGCGGCCAGGGCGTCCCGGCGGGCCCGGATCCAGAGCCCGACGATCGCCGGAGCGATCACCAGCCAGGCGTAGAACACCACCGCGTTTCCGGGAGTGGCCATGACCAGGCGGCGTTCGCCACCCATCACGCTGCCGACCGCCATTCCCGCGAGCATGACCGGGAACGTCCCGAGCAGGTACGCGGCGAGCTGCCGGCCCCGCAGTCCGGTGCCGGCCCGCCAGGACGCGACCACGACGGCGGCCCAGGCAGCCAGGACCAGCCAGCACACGGCGGCCACGGCGGGTAGCACCCAGCGGCGTGACGGGAGCACCGACGCACCGGTGGCCAGCGCGAGCAGGAGGATCACCGCGGTCGGCAGCGGCGAGCGGACACCGAGCCCGCCGGTCGCCGAGGCCCAGGTGGCGGCGGCCACCGTTGCGGCCAGCAGCACCGGCAGGTGCGGTTCGACGCGCCGGACGGCGCCCGGCCAGGCGGTCACCTGACGAGCCTAGGCCCGCCGGGCCCGCGACGGCACCGGGCTCGGGGAGGGTTGGGTGCCGACCCCGAGTCCGTCTCGGGGTACGGCACGACGAAAGTGGACCCTCCCCGCCGACCGACGACAGATTCCGTCGGCGCCCGGCCGGACCAGCATCGACGCCATGGATGCCGCTCTGGAACTGCTCCACGACACGATCTCCTCGCCCTGGGTCTACCTGGCGCTGTTCGCCATCGCCGTGGTGGACGGGTTCTTCCCGGTCGTACCGAGCGAGACCGCCGTCATCACCGCCGGCGTGTTCGCCGCCACCGGCCAGCCGGACCTGCCGCTGGTGATCGGCGTGGCCGCGTTGGGGGCGCTGGTCGGCGACCACGTGTCCTACGCGATCGGCCGGCACGGCGGCGCGCGGCTGCTGGACCGGCTGCCACGGGAGAGCCGCCGACGGGCCGCGGTGGACCGGGCCCGGCGGGGAATCGCGGTTCGCGGCGGGCTCATCCTCACCGTCGCCCGGTACGTGCCGGGTGGCCGGACCGCTGTCACCCTCACCATGGGCGCGACCCGCTTTCCCCGGCGACGGTTCCTCGCCTTCGACGCGCTCGCCGCCGCGACCTGGGGCACCTACTCGGCGTCGGTCGGCTATCTCGGCGGACTCGCCTTCGAGCAGGACCCGATCCGGGGACTGCTGTTCGGTCTGGGGCTGGCCCTGACGGTGACGCTCGTGGTGGAGGTGGTGCGCTGGGCGCGGGGCCGCCGCGCGCCGCAGACCGGCGTCACGTCACCGGCGGATGCCAGGTGACGCCGCGCAGCAACTGGTCGGCCCCGAGCCAGGCCACGTTCATCATCCGGGTCGCGGTCTTGCCGGCGTCGGCCTCGGGGTGGTCGGCCAGCCAGTCGGCGAGCGACTCGCTGGCGCCGACGAGCGCGTACGCGACCACCTCCAGGTCGGTGGCGCCGACCTCGCGCCCGGACGCGCGCAGCGCGTGGTCGAGCATCCCGGCGACCACCTCGACCAGCCGGCCCCGCATGGCGGCGAGTTCGGCGGCGAACGGCTGGGAGCCGCGGGCCTGCCGGTAGAGCACGGCCCAGCCGTCGCGGTGTGCGCCGACGAAGCCGAAGAACGCGCGCAGCCCGCGCCAGAGCCGCTCGTCGGCGGGCAGCTCGGGGGCGGCGGCGCCGGCGATCGCCTCCATCATCCGGGTGCTCTCCCGGTGCAGGCAGGCGACGAAGAGCTCCTCCTTGGTGCCGAGGTAGGCGTAGACCATCGGCTTGGAGATGCCGGCGTCGTCGGCGATCTCGTCCATGCTGGCGGCGTGGAAGCCGCGACGGGAGAACACCTTCACGGCCGCGTCGAGCATCTGCTGCTCGCGTACGGCCCGAGGGAGGCGCTTGAAGGTCGGCGTGCTGGACACCCTTGCGAGCATACCTACCCGTGCGTAAGGTTACGCCAGAGTAACCAAAGTCGGCTCCGCCCGAGAGGTGCAATCCCCCATGACTGACTTCGACCCGGCCAACTTCGCGAACGTGGGCCCGAAGGAGTTCGCGCAGCTGGTCAAGACCACGCCGGACGCCAAGATCGCCGAGATCATGTCGGGCGAGGCGCGCGGCAAGATCCTCAGCGAGGTCTTCAACCGGATGCCCGCGCTGTTCCGCGCCGACCGCGCCGGCTCCACCAACGCGGTCATCCACTGGAACATCACCGGCCGCCCGGACGGTGGCACCGACACCTACGAGATCGTCATCGAGAACGGCACCTGCACCGCCTCGGAGACCGCGACCCGCGACCCGAAGCTGAGCCTCACCATGGGCCCGGTCGAGTTCCTGAAGATCGTCTCCGGTGGCGCCAACCCGGTGATGATGTTCATGACCGGCAAGCTGAAGGCCAAGGGCGACCTGGGTCTGGCCGCCAACATCGCCAACCTGTTCGACATCCCCAAGGCCTGACATGGCCGAGTTCTCGCTAGACCTGAACGAGGAACAGCGGGACCTTCGCGACTGGGTGCACGGCTTCGCAGCCGAGGTCGTGCGCCCGGCCGCGGCCGAGTGGGACGCCCGGGAGGAGACCCCCTGGCCGATCATCCAGGAGGCCGCGAAGGTCGGCCTGTACGGGTTCGAGTTCCTCGCCACCTGCTGGGCCGACCCCACCGGCCTCTCCCTGCCGATCGCCAGCGAGGAACTCTTCTGGGGTGACGCCGGCATCGGCCTGAGCATCTTCGGCACCTCCCTCGCGGTCGCCGCGATCTACGGCGCCGGCACCCCCGACCAGCTCGTCGAGTGGGTGCCGCAGTGCTTCGGCGACGTCGACTCCCCGGCCGTCGCCGCGTTCTGCACGAGCGAGCCGGAAGCCGGCTCCGACGTCGGCTCGATGCGTACCCGCGCCGTCTACGACGAGGCCACCGACGAGTGGGTGCTCAACGGGCAGAAGGCGTACGCCACCAACGGCGGCATCGCCGGGGTGCACGTGGTCACCGCCTCGATCGAGCCGGAGCTGGGCTCGCGCGGCCAGGCCGCGTTCGTCGTACCCCCGGGCACGCCCGGTCTGACCGCCACCCGCAAGCTGCGCAAGCTCGGGCTGCGCGCCTCGCACACCGCCGACGTCTTCCTCGACGACGTCCGGGTGCCCGGCCGCTGCCTGCTCGGCGGCAAGGACGCGCTCGACGAGCGCCTGGCCCGCGCCCGGTCCGGGCAGCGCGCCTCCGGTCAGGCGGCGATGCGGACGTTCGAGCTGTCCCGCCCGACCGTCGGCGCGCAGGCGCTCGGCGTGGCCCGCGCCGCCTACGAGTACGCCCTGGACTACGCCAAGGAACGGGTCCAGTTCGGACGCCCGATCATCGAGAATCAGGCGGTCGCGTTCGCGCTCGCCGACATGAAGATGGAGATCGACGCGGCCCGGCTGCTGGTCTGGCGCGCGTCCTGGATGGGCCGCAACAACCGGCCGTTCACCGCCGGCGAGGGCTCGATGTCCAAGCTCAAGGCCGGCGAGGTGGCCGTCTCGGTGACCGACAAGGCGGTCCAGCTCCTCGGCGGCGCCGGCTTCCTGCGCGACCACCCGGTCGAACGGTGGTACCGCGACGCCAAGATCTACACCATCTTCGAGGGCACCTCCGAGATCCAGCGGCTGGTCATCTCCCGGGCCATCTCCGGGATGCAGATCCGCTGACCGCCGGCGGGCCGCGGCCCGACCCGTGACGACCGTTCGTGCCGTCGCGGGCCGGGCCGCCGCTCCCGGGCCGACCCGAACCGCGAGCGGGCACAAGATCATGCCGAACCGGACGGCCGACCCGTCCCGAGCCTGGTCGACGAACCACGGACGCGAAGGAGTTGCGCCTTGGACCTGCCGTTCATCGCCGCCACGCTGACCCGACGTGGACTGCTCACCCCGGGCGGACCGATCCGCGTGGTCTCCCAGCTGAACGCGCTGCGCCGGTGGGGCTGGAGCCTCGCCGGGGAGCTGCGCCAGGCCGCCGCCCGCGACCCCGGCCGCGTCGCCGTCGTCGACGAGCGCGGCGCCACCATGACGTACCAGGAACTGCTCGACCGCTCCGAGCGGCTGGCCCGGTCGCTGCGGTCCCACCTCGGCGTCCAGACCGGAGACCGGGTGGGTGTGCTCTGCCGCAACCACCACGGCCTGATCGAGGCGATAGTCGCCGCGATGCTGCTCGGCGCGGACGCCGTCCTGGTCAACACCGGACTGTCCGCCGCCCAGCTGGTGACCGTGGCCGAGGAGCAGGGCCTGCGCGTCCTCGTGCACGACGGCGAGTTCACCGAGCGCGTCCTCGGCCTCCCGGCCGAGCTGCACCGGGTCGACGAGCGGCGGCAGGAGGAGCTGATCGCCGCAGCGGTCCCCGGCGAGAGGCTCCAGCCGCCGGAGCGAGACGGGCGCACCATAGTGCTCACCTCCGGCACCACCGGCGCGCCCAAGGGCGCCCGCCGGCCCACCCCGCACGGCTTCGGCCCGCTGGTGTCCATCATCGACCGCATCCCGCTGCACGCGAAGAACACCGTGATGATCGCCGCGCCGATCTTCCACACCTGGGGGTACGCCGCGCTCCAGGTCTCGTTCGCGCTGCGCGCCACAGTCGTGCTGCACCGGCGCTTCGACCCGGCCGCCACGCTCGCCGCGCTCGTCGACCAGCGGTGCGACGCGATGTTCGCCGTACCGGTGATGCTGCAACGGCTGATGGAGGTGGCGCCGCCGCAGCCCCGGCCGCCGCTCAAGGTGGTCGCGGTCAGCGGATCCGCGCTGCCGGGCAACCTGGCCGTCGCGTTCATGGACCGGTACGGCGACGTGCTCTACAACCTGTACGGCTCGACCGAGGTCTCCTGGGCCTCCATCGCCGGGCCGGCCGAGCTGCGCGCCGCGCCCACCACCGCCGGCCGGCCGCCGCACGGCACCCGGTTGGCCATCCTGGACGAGACCGGACGGCCGGTCCGCGACGGTGAGGTCGGGCGGATCTTCGTGGGCAACGAGATGCTGTTCGAGGGCTACACCTCGGGCGCCGGCCGGGAGAGCCGCGACGGCCTGCTGGACACCGGCGACCTGGGCCGGGTCGACGCCGACGGGCTGCTCTTCGTCGACGGCCGGGCCGACGACATGATCGTCTCGGGTGGCGAGAACGTCTTCCCGTCCGAGGTCGAGGACCTGATCGCCCGGTTGCCGCAGGTCCGCGAGGTCGCCGTGATCGGCGTACCGGACCCCGACTACGGCCAGCGGCTGGCCGCGTTCCTGGCGCTGCGCACCGGCGAGACGCTCGACCCGGAGGCGGTCCGCGAGTACGTCCGGCGCTACCTGGCCCGCTTCTCCGTGCCCCGCGACGTGGTGTTCGTCAAGTACCTGCCGCGCAACGCCACCGGCAAGGTGCTCAGCCGGGAGCTGCGCCGCTACTTCGACTGATCGACATCGGTCAGCCGGAACTGGCCTCCTGGTGCTACCGTCTCCCCCGATCGAACGGGGAGACGGGGAGCGCCACAGTGGACCGATTTCGGCGGCGTACCGCGCTCGGCCTCCTCGTCGGCGGCGCGTCCGCCGCCGCGCTCGGCCCGTTCGACCCGGTCCACGGACGGCCCGACGACTCACCCACGCGCTGGCCGGTCCCGCCCGTCGAGCGGGAGAACCGCGCCGCCGGTGAACCGTGGTGGCCCGAACGCGGCGGCCGGGCCGCCGACGACCGGCGGCGCCAGATCCAGGGGTACGCCTCGACGACGAGCGTCGCCCCCGGCGAGGAGATCGACTTCCACGTCGCGGTCAACCCGGCCGGCCGGTTCCGGATCAGCGTGCACCGCCTCGGCTGGTACGACGGCGCGGGCGCCCGCACGATGCTGACCAGCCCCGAGCTGCGCGGCGTGCCACAGCCGGTGCCGGTCGCCGACCCGGACACCGGCGTGCTCGACTGCCGGTGGCCGGTGTCGTGGCGCCTGTCCGTCCCGCACGGCTGGACCTCCGGCCTCTACCAGGCGGTCTTCACCTCCGCCGACGGCTGGCGGGCCTGCACGCCGTTCGTGGTACGCGACGACAGGCGCCCGGCCCCGCTCTGCGTGGTGCTGCCGGTGACCACCTGGCAGGCGTACAACCAGTGGCCGCGCGACCGGCGCGTCGGCAAGAGCCTCTACAACGGTTACCGGGCCGACGGGTGGCGCGACCCGGCGCTGCGGGCACGCGCCGTCACGTTCGACCGCCCGTACTCCGGCGCGGGCATGCCCACCCACTTCGACCGCGACGAGGCCGCGATCCGGTGGCTGGAACGCAACCTCTACGACGTCAGCTACGCCACCAGCTTCGACCTGCACTCGGGGCGACTCGACCCGGCCCGGCACCGGGGCCTGGTGTTCTGCGGGCACGACGAGTACTGGTCGGCCGAGATGCGCAGCGCCGCCGAGGTCGGCCTGGCCGGGGGCACCAGCCTCGCGTTCCTCGGCGCCAACAGCGTCTACTGGCACGTCCGCGTACGCGCCGCCGCCGACGGCCGCCCCGAACGCGTCGTCGAGTGCGCCAAGACGCTCCCCGACCCGGGCGCCGGCACCGGCGACCCGACTGTCACCTGGCGCGACCTCGACCGTCCGGAACAGGCCATGCTCGGCGTGCAGTACAACGGCATCGTGCTGACCCCGCAGCCGCTCGTGGTGCGCGCCGCCGACCACTGGGTGTGGGCCGGCACCGGCGTCGCCGACGGCGACCGCATCCCCGGCGTGGTCGCGGGCGAGGCGGACGGGCTGCACGCGGCCCTCCCCCGGCCCGCCGGGACCACGCTCAGCTCCTCGCCGTACCCGGCCCAGCAGGGCGGGCGGCGGCTCCAGAGCAGCCACGTCCACGAGACGGCATGCGGGGCCGTCGTCTTCGCCAGCGGCACGCTCGGCTGGACTCTGGCGCTGGACCGGCGGGGACACCGTGACCCGCGCATCGAGCGGGCCACGGCGAACGTGCTCAACCGGATGGCCGGCCGGCGCCGCGGCCCGGTCAGCCCGGGATCGTGATCCGGCCGTCCACCGCCGCCGCCGCGATGTCGGTGCGGTGGTGGGAACCGGCCAGCTCGACGTCGCGTACCAACTCGTAGGCGGCGTCGCGCGCGGCGGCCAGGTCCGGGCCGGTCGCCGTACCGCAGAGGACCCGGCCGCCGGCGGACCGCAACGTGCCGTCGGCGTCCCGGCGCGTGCCGGCGTGGATGATCCCGGCGCGGTCCGCGCCGGTGATCACGTCACCGGTACGCGGGCCCGCCGGGTAGCCCTCGGCCGCCACCACGACGGTGACCGCCGCGCCGTCGCGCCAGCGCAGCGGCGGGTGCGCGCCCAGCGTGCCGGTGGCGGCGGCGTGCAGCAGCCCGCCCAGCGGCGTCTCCAGCAGGGCGAGCACGACCTGCGTCTCCGGGTCGCCGAAGCGCGCGTTGAACTCGATCACGCGCGGGCCGGACGGGGTGACCGCCAGGCCCACGTAGAGCAGGCCGGCGAACGGGGTGCCCCGGCGGCGCAGCTCCGCCAGCGTCGGGTGCACCACGTCGCGCATCACGTCGTCGACCAGGTTCGGCGGGGCCCACGGCAGCGGCGTGTACGCGCCCATCCCGCCGGTGTTCGGGCCGGTGTCCCCGTCGCCGACCCGCTTGAAGTCCTGTGCGGGCAGCAACGGCATCGCCGCCTCGCCGTCGGTGACCACGAACAGGGAGACCTCGGGGCCGGACAGGTACTCCTCGATCACCACCCGGCCGCACTCCGCGGCGTGCCGCTCGGCCTCGGCCCGGTCGTCGGTGACCACCACGCCCTTGCCGGCGGCGAGCCCGTCGTCCTTCACCACGTACGGCGCACCGAACTCGTCGAGCGCGTGCGCCACCGCCGCCGCGTCCTCGCAGGTGTACGCGCGGGCGGTCGGCACCGCCGCAGCGGTCATCACGTCCTTCGCGAACGTCTTCGAGCCCTCCAGCCGGGCCGCCTCCGCGCTCGGGCCGAACACCGCGACGCCCTTGGCGCGTACCGCGTCGGCGACGCCCGCCACCAGCGGCGCCTCCGGCCCGATGACCACCAGGTCGGCCGCGACCTCGACGGCGAGGGCCGCCACTGCCGCCGGGTCGGTGGGTGTCACCTCCCGCAGTTCGGCCACGGCCGCGATCCCCGGATTGCCCGGAGCCGCGAACAGCGCCTCGACAGCCGGATCCCCGGCCAGTCCGAGCGCGAGAGCGTGCTCCCGCCCACCACCACCCACAAGAAGTACGCGCACGACCGGCATCCTACTGACCACCCCACCCCGCCCCGTCGATCAAGGACTTTGCGTCTCACATTGAGGAGCTCGGGTCCGTAAACTCCTTGATCACCGGCGGTTCAGGGCGTGCTTGACCGTCTGGGGGATGTAGTCAGGGCGCAGGGTGTCCGACCAGGTGAAGCGGAGGATCCGCCAGCCGGCGTTGACCAGGCGGTTCTGCCGGAACCGGTCCGCGTAGACGGCCTGCGGCGTCAGGTGCGGAGCCCGGCCGTCCGCCTCCGCGATCAGACGCGCGCGCCGCCAACCCAGATCCCCGACGCCGAGCAGGTATCCGTCCTCGTCCCGTACCGGCAGTTGCAGGACGTCCGGCGGCACGCCGCCGTCGACGCAGCGGAGCCGCGCGCGGGTCTCCAGCGGCGACTGTGCCCGGCCGTCCGACTCGGCCAGGTATCCCCGCGCGGCGACCGCCCCTCGACGTCCGGCGAGGTGCGCGAGCACCAGGGACAGGTCGTTCTCGGCCAGGATCCCCTAGTAGAGCGCGGAGTCGAGGACGCACACCGCGGGGTAGCGCCGAGCCCGCAGCAACACGTCGGCAACGGTGCGCACCGGTGTGGTGACCGGCACACCGCCGACCCGGCACACGTCCGCGTCGGCGAGCGTCAACTGATGCACCGTCAGGCCCGGCTCCGCGCGGCGCTGTACGTGCGGCCGATCCCGCGGGACCGAGACGTGGATCGCCGCCGTCGGTGGAAGGCCGGCGATGCCGTGCAGTTCGGCGGCGGTACTCAGCACGGCGACCGCGCCCTGCCCGAGGCTCGCGATCGTGGCGCGGATCATGGCACGCCGCAGTGCCACCGGCGCCGGCCCGGCCGGGGACGGCAGATAGCAACCGCGCGAGAGTCGCGTCCATCGCCCGGACCGGACGAGGTACCGGATCTGCTCCCGGCCGAGGCCCAGGCGCAACGCCTGCTCCGCCGTCACGAACCCGCCCTGCGTTGCGGCCATCCGCGTCAGTTCGTCGAATTCACGCACACGCGCAGGCTCCCCCCGCGCCACCCACAGCCGACACCCCTGTGGACAACCCTGTGGACAACCAGGCTCGTGCTCCCCGTGGCCCTCCCGCCGCTCCCGCCCTCCGCCTCCCCCAACCCTCCGGCCTCACCCCGGTGATCAAGGAGTTTGTGTCCGGATCCGACGCCGAACTGGACACAAACTCCTTGATCACCGGGGTGAGGCCGGAGGGGGAGAGGGAGGGGGAGGGGGAGGGGGAGAGGGGGGTGGGGTTAGGGGAGGAGGGGGTGGCGGAGGACGTTTTCCTCTCGGCCTGGGCCTACGCCTACCACGCTCACCCGGGTGCCGGTCAGTTCCTCGATGCGGGCGACGTAGCGCCGGGCGTTCTCCGGCAGCTCGTCCTCGGTCCGCGCCTTGGTGATGTCCTCCCACCAGCCGTCGAGCTCTTCATAGATCGGCGTGGCGTGGTGGAAGTCGGTCTGCGTCATCGGCATGTCGTCGAAGCGCTCGCCGTTGATCTCGTACCCGACGCAGATCGGCACCTTGGCCAGGCCGGTCAGCACGTCCAGCTTGGTGACCACCAGGTCGGTGACGCCGTTGAGGCGGCACGCGTACCGGGCCACCACGGCGTCGAACCAGCCGCAGCGACGTTCCCGGCCGGTGGTGGTGCCGTACTCGTGACCGACCTTGCGCAGGTGCTGCCCGTTGTCGTCGAACAGCTCGGTCGGGAACGGACCGGAGCCCACCCGCGTCGTGTACGCCTTGCTGACCGCGATGACCTTGGTGATCGCGGTCGGCGGGATGCCCGCGCCCACGCACGCCCCACCGGCCGTCGGGTTCGACGAGGTCACGAACGGGTAGGTGCCGTGGTCCATGTCGAGCATGGTGGCCTGGGCGCCCTCCAGCAGCACGGTCTCGCCGCGGTCGAGCGCGTCCCAGAGCATCACCCGGGTCTCGGCGATGTACGGGCGCAGCCGCTCGGCGTACTGGAGGTACTCCTCGACGGTCTCCTCGACGTCGATCGCCTTGCGGTTGTAGATCTTGAACAGCAGCTGGTTCTTCTCGCGGAGCGCCAGTTCCAGCTTCTTGCGCAGGATGCCCGGGTCTAGCAGGTCCTGGAGCCGGATGCCCATCCGGGCGACCTTGTCGCCGTACGCGGGGCCGATGCCCCGGCCGGTGGTGCCGATGCGGGAGCTGCCCAGGTAGCGCTCGACCACCCGGTCCAGCGCCCGGTGGTGCGGCATGATCAGGTGGGCGTCGCCGGAGATGCGCAGGCGGGACACGTCCACGCCGCGCTCGGCGAGCCCGTCGATCTCCTGGAGCAGCACCTTCGGGTCGACCACGACGCCGTTGCCGATCACGATCATCGCGCTCGGTGACAGCGCCCCGGACGGCATGAGGTGCAGCGCGTACTTCTGGCCGTCCGGCGTGATCACCGTGTGGCCTGCGTTGTTGCCGCCGGAGTAGCGCACGACGTAGTCGACCCGCTCACCCAGCAGGTCGGTAACCTTGCCCTTGCCCTCGTCGCCCCACTGGGCGCCGAGCAGCACGATCGCTGGCATCTTCTCGCCTCCAGAAGGCTCGGGTGCCAGGTGGCGACCGGTCAGCGAGCCCGGGGTGTCAGGCTAACAAGTAGTGACGGTGGGACCAGCAGGGGTTGGTCGGAAAGCGGGAGGCTCCTTCGTGTACGACGTGGTGCTGCTCACCCTCGGCTCGGAGCGGGACGCTCCCGGTGGTGGCTGCGGCAGCGGCGGCGCCTGCTGCGGCGGCGCGGACGACACCGGCGCCGAGACCGGCGAGGAGCGCTGCGAGACGCCGCGCGTACCGGTGCTGGCCTGCGCGGACGAGCTGACCGCCCGGGGTGCCCGGGTGACCACCGTGACCGCCCGGTCGGACTCCGAGATCGACGAGGTGCTGGCCCGCCTCGACGGCCCGCCGCGCGCCGACGGCCTCACCTGGCCGGACTCCGACGGCAAGACCCGGCTCATCGTCGCCACGGCCAGTGACGGTCAGTTGCGCGCCGTCCTGCGCCGGCTGGTCCGGCGGTACGCTCCGCCGCCGAGTCGCCGCCCCGCGGACCTCGCAGACGACCGTACGGTGCCCGACCTGCCGCCTGTGGGCGTACTCCCGCTCGATCCGGCCCGGTCCGGGACGGCGCGGGACCTGGCCGCGCAGCTCGGGCTGCCCCGGGATCCGGCGGGTGTGGCCGCCGCGGTGCTGGACGGCACCGCCCGGCGGCTTGACCTGCTGCGCAACGACGGCGGCTCGGTGACGCTCGACGGGGCGCTGCTCGGCGCCGCCGACGACGCGGGCCGTCCGCTGCACTGGCGGGCCCGGGTCGAGGTCGACGGCACGGTGCTGAGCGACGGTTCGGAGCCGATCACCGCGTGCGCGATCGGCAACGCGGGCGGGTACGCGCGCCTGGGCGAGGTCGACCTGCTGGGCGGCCCGGACCCGGCCGACGGGCGGGTGACGGTGGGCGTCGCCGTACCAGTGGTGACCCGGTCGGCGTTGGGCCGGAAGAAGGTCCGGCTGGAGGTACGCCGGGCGCGGGGACGTGCGGTGGCGGTGGTGCCCCGCGACGAGAAGGTGCCCTTCCTCGACGACGGCGTCGAGGGCGAGCTGAGCCGCAAGCGCTCCTGGTGGACCGAGCCGGGCGCCTGGGCGGTCTGGACGGGCTGACCTCGGTCGATCCCCACCCGGCTCGCGGCGCTGGCCGGAACGCCTATCCTCGGCGGAAGGAATGGGGAGGAACCGTGGTGCACGAGAACGACGACCGGGCCCACGTACCGGGCCGGCCGCAGGTGCCGCAGCGGGACGTCGAGCCGCTGTGGCCGCCGGAGGAGACCGACGCGGCGGCGGCCACGGCCCCGCCGTGGGCGTCGGTGCCCTGGCCGCTCCCGCCCACCGACGCTCCCACGCCGGTGGCCGCGGACGTCCCGGCGCCCCAGGCACCGGTGGCGGCGGACGTTCCGGCGCCCCAGGCACCCGCTGTCGACCTGGACCTGCCGTTCACGCTCGACCGGGCGACCTCCGCCCCGTCACCGGCCCAGCCGGAACCGGCGGCATCCGGCTCACCGGCGGTGCCCGGTACGCCGGCGGCACCCGTCCCGGCGACCACGCCCGCCACCGGGACGACCGGCCCGGGCACCACCGGCGAGGGCGCCGGGAACGGACGGCCCGCCTCGCCGTGGGCACAGCCGCCACAGCGGGCCGGGTCGGACTCCGCCACCACGCCGGACCTCGCCGACGCCACGACGCCGCCGTCCGAGGCGGTGGAGGCCGACGGCATCGCGTCCGGCCGCGCCACCGTGGCACCGCCCCCGCCCGAGGCACTCTCCACCGACGGCACCGCCTCCGGCCGGGCCACCGTGGCACCGCCCCCGCCGCCTGACGCCCTCCCCGAGGACGGCACGGTGTCCGGCCGGGCCACCGTCGCCGGGACGCAGCCGTCGCCGGACTCCGGTACGGGACCGGCAGGGACGGGCGCGCCCGAGCAGGCGCCCCGACTCGGGCCGTTCCCGCCGTCGCCGGGCGTACCGGCACAGCCGTCCCCGTACGGCAACGGCTACCCGTCGCCCGGGTATCAGCCCGGTCAGCCCGGCTGGTACCCGCCGCCCGGCTGGACGCCCCAGACCGGCGTGCCACAGCCGGGCGGCCCGATGCCCCCGCAGGCGCCGGTGTCCGGCCCGGTGGCGCCCCCACCACCGCATCAGCCCCCGGCCCACCCGGAGCAGGGCTGGACGCCGCAGCAGGCGGTACCCCCGACCGCCGAGGACTTCGCCCGCCGCCGCCAGGCCCGGCCGATCGACCCGGTGGCCACCATGGGGGTACGCGCGATGGTCAACAAGATCGGGCTGGTCCGGCTCGCGCCCGGGCGGCACGAGCAGGAGATGAAGCGCGACATCGAGATGGTCCGCCGCAACTTCGGCGGCCTGCGTCAGGTGACAGTGGTCAACCCGAAGGGCGGCGCCGGCAAGACGGTGGCGATCCTGCTGCTCGCCATGACGTTCGGCCAGAAGCGCGGCGGATACGTGCTGGCCTGGGACAACAACGAGACCCAGGGCACCCTCGGCATGCGCGCTCAGCAGGACTTCCACGCCCGTACGGTGCGGGACATGCTGCGCGACCTGGCCCAGTTCCAGGGTCCGCACGGCCGGGTGGGTGACCTGTCGCAGTACGTCCGCTCACAGGGCGAGGGCATGTTCGACGTGCTGGCCTCGGACGAGTCGGCAACCGGCGGCGAGATGCTCACCGCCGCCGCGTTCGCGGAGATCCGCGAGGTGGTCAGCCGGTTCTACAAGCTGATCTTCGTGGACACCGGGAACAACGTCCGGGCGCAGAACTGGCAGGCCGCGATGGACGCCACCGATCAACTCGTGGTCACCATGTCGGCCCGGAACGACTCGGCCGAGACCGCCGCCCGGATGCTCGACCACCTGGAGCAGAGCGGCCGGCAGCGGCTGGTCCGGCAGGCGGTCACCGTGGTCTCGATGCCGCCGTCGCGCAAGGAGATCGACCTGCCCGCGATCCAGGCCCACTTCGCGGCGCGGACCCGGGCGGTGCTGCTGGCGCCGTACGAGCGGCTCATCGACACCGGCGAGCCGCTGCGGTACGGACAGCTCTCCTCCGCCACCCGCGACGCCTGGCTGAAGATCGCTGCGTCGGTGGCGGAGGGGCTGTAGGACGGGCGCGACGACCGGCCACGAGAGGACCGGCCGTCGCGGCAGTGGTCAGTCGCCGGACAGCGCGTCGCCGGCGGCCGGGTCGCAGTCGCGGAGGAACTGGGCGCACCGGGCCGCCTCGTCCGCCTCACCGATCTCCCCCGCCGCGCGGGACAGCACGTAGAGGCAGCGGAGGAAGCCCCGGTTGGGCTTGTGCGACCAGGGCACCGGGCCGTGGCCCTTCCAGCCGCTGCGGCGCAGCTGGTCGAGGCCCCGGTGGTAGCCGGTGCGGGCGTACGCGTACGCCGTGACGACCTGATCCGCGGCGAGCGCGCGGCCGGCCAGCGCGGCCCAGGCCGCGCTGTAGGTCGGGAAACGGGCCGCGACCTCGGCGTACGCCTCGTCGGTGCCCTGCTCGGCCGCCGCCGCCAGCGCGGCGTCGGCCTCCTCGTGGGTCGGGAGCAGGGTGGCCGGTGGCTCAGGCAACAGGTTCTGCATCGCCCCATTCAACCCGCTTCGCCCTCGGGTACGCGAGGGGCCCCGCCCGTACGGTTGGCTGAACGGCTGAGGGTTTCGTCACGCCTGCGGCGGGAGCGGGCGTACCCGCGGCCCATGCCGCCGCCGTGGTTCTTGCACTACAAATACAGATCCGGAGCCTCCCCAGGACCCGGTTACGCAGGAGCCCGGCGGCGTGCCCGCCGGGCTCCTGTCGTTCCCGCCCCCGGTTTCGGCACTTGCCGTGCGGGGGCAGGATGACCTGGTGCCGACCCCACCACCTGCGGACGTCATCGAGCCGCACGCGCCCCACGTCAACGAGATCGAGACCCGCACCGCGTTCGAGCAGCGACTGGCCGGGGGCACCCTGGCCGGGCTGACCGTGCAGGGCCTGCGCCTCGACCTCGACCCGGTTCCCGACCTGCGCGACGTCGACGTCACCGGCACGCTCTTCGTGGGCTGCCGCTTCGCCGGCCGCGAGGTGGGCGCGGACCTGGTCCGCCGGGGCGCCAACGTGGTCCCGCCGTTCTCCGGGCTGCCCTACCCGACCCAGCCGTCGCACCTCTACACCGCCGACGAGCTGGCCGCCGGGTTCGCCGAGGGCGGGTTCGCCGAGATGTACGACACCCGGGTGTACGCGCACTTCCGGGCGCACGGCGGCGCGCTGCCGGACGTACGCGAGGCGCTCGGTCAGCGACTGCACGACCACGGCGTGGACAACGCGCTGGCCGACGCCACCCGGTCGTGGCTGGCCTCGCACGGCCCGCAGTCGGTGGTGGGCGTGATGGGCGGGCACGCGGTGCCGCGCGGCAGCGTCGCGTACCGGATGGCCGCCGTGCTGGGCTGGGAGCTGGCGCGGGCCGACCGCCTGGTGGTCACCGGCGGCGGTCCGGGCGTGATGGAGGCGGCGAATCTCGGCGCGTTCCTCGCGGCCTGGCCGGCCGAGGAGCTGTCCGCCGCGATCGACGTGCTCGCCGTCGCGCCGGACTTCACCGACCACGACCGGTACACCGCGGCGGCGCTGGCGGTGCGCAAGCGGTACGCGGGCGGCCCGTCGCTGCCGTCGCCCCGCCCGTCGGCACCCGGCACCGAGTGGGCGCGGTCCGGCGGGCTCGCCATCCCCACCTGGCTGTACGGCCACGAGCCGGCGAACCTGTTCGCGGGCCGGATCGCGAAGTACTTCTCCAACGCCATCCGGGAGGACACGATCCTGCGGCTGGCCCGGGGCGGGATCGTGTTCGCGCCCGGCAAGGCCGGCACCGTGCAGGAGGTGTTCCAGGCGGCCACCAAGACCTTCTACGGGACCGACGGGGCGAGCGGGGCGTACGTCTTCCTGGACCGCACGTACTGGACCACCGAGCTGCCGGTGGAGTCGCTGCTGCGGCCGCTGTTCGCGGCGTCCCCGTTCGGCGACCTGTCGCACACGATCCACCTGACCGACGACGTCCGAGACGCCGTCCGGGTGCTGACCGCCGGGTGAGACACGGAGGGCCGGCCCCGTCCGGGTGCCGGCCCTCCGTTCACGCGCGAGGCGTCACTTCATGGTGGTGCCGGTGGAGCGCAGGTGCTCGCAGGCCTCGACCACGCGGGCGGCCATGCCGGCCTCGGCGGCCTTGCCCCAGACGCGCGGGTCGTACATCTTCTTGTTGCCGACCTCGCCGTCGACCTTCAGCACGCCGTCGTAGTTGCGGAACATGTGGTCCGCGACCGGGCGGGTGAAGGTGTACTGGGTGTCGGTGTCGATGTTCATCTTCACCACGCCGTAGTCCAGCGCCTCCCGGATCTCCGACAGCAGCGAGCCGGAGCCGCCGTGGAAGACCAGGCTGAGCGGCTTGTCCTTGCCGTACTTGGCGCCGACCGCGTCCTGGATCTGCTTGAGCACCTCGGGGCGCAGCTTGACGTTGCCCGGCTTGTAGACGCCGTGCACGTTGCCGAAGGTCAGCGCCGCCATGTAGCGGCCCTTCTCGCCCAGGCCGAGCGCGTCGACCATGGCCAGGCCGTCCTCGACGGTGGTGTAGAGCTTGTCGTTGATGGCGTTCTCGACGCCGTCCTCCTCGCCGCCGACGACGCCGACCTCGATCTCCAGGACGATCTTGCCCTTGGCGGCCTCGGTGAGGAGCTGCTCGGCGATCTCCAGGTTCTCCGCCACCGGCACGGCCGAGCCGTCCCACATGTGCGACTGGAACAGCGGCTCCTGGCCGCCCTTGACGCGCTCCTGCGAGATGGCCATGAGCGGCCGGACGAACTTGTCCAGCTTGTCCTTCGGGCAGTGGTCGGTGTGCAGCGCGATGTTCACCGGGTACTTCTTGGCGACCTCGTGCGCGTACGCGGCGAACGCCACCGCGCCGGTCACCATGTCCTTCACGGACGGGCCGGACAGGTACTCCGCGCCACCGGTGGAGACCTGGATGATGCCGTCGCTCTCCGCGTCGGCGAAGCCCTTGAGCGCCGCGTTCAGCGTCTGCGAGGAGGTCACGTTGATCGCGGGGTACGCGTACCGGCCGGCCTTGGCCCGGTCCAGCATCTCCGCGTAAGCCTCGGGGGAAGCGATGGGCATGTCGAACGCTCCTTACTTACCGCTCTCGGCCGTGCAGGCCGCTGTCTTCCATGGGCGCGACCGTTCCGGTCGCTCACGTCCACGGTTGCGCCGGACCGCGCTGTCCACCGCGGGCAGTATCCCGTAGGAGCGCGAGAGGGGCACAACCGGCCCGGATGCCGCTCACCGATTCTCCAGCCGGTCCGGTACGACGACACTGATCAGCCAGCTCACCACCGCGACCACGATGGCCCCCCAGAAGGCGGCCCAGAAGCCGTCCACGTGGAACGGGAGCTTCAGCACCCCGGCGATCCAGTCGGTCAGCAGGAACAGCAGCGCGTTCACCACGAGCGCGAACAGGCCGAGCGTGAGCAGGTAGAACACGCAGCCGAACACCTTGATGAGCGGCTTGAGCACCGCGTTGACCACACCGAAGACCAGTGCCACCACGATCAGGGTGAGCACGGTGCTGCCGGTGTTGCGGCCACTCACCTCCACTCCGGGCACGATCAGCGTCGCGATCCACAACGCGACCGCGGTGATCGCCAGCCGGATCAGGAAGCCCATGCCTCCCATCCTGGCACCGGCCGCGCGCCGGGAGCGGGACAATCGCCGACTCCGCCGTTCCGCCCGCCACCCAGCGGTGGCCCGGAGCAGCCCGTACGGTGGTGGGGACGATGCCCGCACGGAGAACAGGGAGGGACGATGGGTCAGCCCGACGAGGACTTCGCCCCCAGTGACCACCTCGCCCCGGAGGAGCGGGATCTGGAGGCCGAGCCGGCCGACGCGGTCGAGCAGGCCACCACGGTGACCCCGGACGACACCGACGGCGAGCCGCACCGGGGCATGGAGGTCGACGACTGGGACGCCATGGAGCAGGCCCGCGTCGTCACCGCCGACGAGGACGACTACCGCTGACCGGCACCGGGTCACCGCAGGGCGGTGACCCGGTGGGCGCGGGCCGGGCTCCCCCGGAAACCCCCACGACAGAAACGGGAAAAGAACGAGATCATCGGCAGGTGCTGCTGACCCTGACCACGACCCACCGCCCGGCGACCGACCTCGGACACCTCCTGGTGAAGCATCCGGACCGCGTGCAGACCTTCGACCTGCCCGCCGGCGCCGCGCATGTGTTCTACCCGGAGGCGGACGAGGCGCGCTGCACGGCGGCGCTGCTGGTCGAGGTCGATCCGCTCAAGCTGGGCGGCGGCCGGAAGAACCGGGCGCCGGAGGGCTTCGCGCTCGGGCAGTACGTCAACGACCGCCCGTACGCGGCGTCGAGCCTGCTCTCGTCGGCGCTGGCGAAGGTGTTCCGCTCCGCCCTGCGCGGCGAGTCGCGCGACCGTCCCGAGCTGGCCGCGAGCGCGATCCCGCTGGCCGTACGGGTGCCGGTGCTGCGCTGCCGGGGCGGCGCCGACCTGGCGGTACGGATCTTCACCCCGCTGGGCTGGACCGTGACGGCCACCCCGATCCCGCTCGACGAGACGTACCCGGAGTGGGGTGACAGCCGCTACGTCGACCTGACGCTGACCGGGACGCTGCGGCTCGCGGACGCCCTCAACCACCTGTACGTGCTGCTGCCGGTGCTCGACGACGCCAAGCACTACTGGGTGGCGCCGGACGAGGTGGACAAGCTGCTGCGCGCCGGTGCCGGCTGGCTGGCCGGTCATCCGGAGCGGGGCCTGATCACGCGCCGCTACCTGGCGCACCGCCGGGCGCTCGCGGGCGAGGCGATGGCCCGGCTGACCGAGCTGCGGCTGGCCGACGAGCCACCCGCCGACGACAGCATCGAGCCCGCGACCGGAGAAGCCGCGGCGGTGGAGGACGTCCGCCGCGCCTCGCTCGCGGTACGACGGCGGGAGGCGGTGCTCGCCGCGCTGCGGGACAGCGGCGCGAGCCGGGTACTGGACCTGGGTTGCGGTGGCGGCGCGCTGCTCACCGCGCTCGTCGCCGACCGGCGGTTCACCGAGGTGGTGGGCGTCGACGTGTCGGACCGGTCGCTCGGCCTGGCCGCCCGGCGGCTGCGCCTGGACCGTCTGCCGGAGCGGCAGCGGGACCGGATCCGGCTGTGGCAGTCCGCGCTGACCTACCGGGACGACCGGCTCCGGGGGTACGACGCGGCGGTGCTGATGGAGGTCGTCGAGCACCTCGATCCGCCGCGCCTGCCGGCGCTGGAGGACGCGGTGTTCGGTCACGCCCGGCCCGGCACGGTGGTGGTGACCACGCCGAACGTCGAGTACAACGTGCGCTACGAAGGGCTCGGGCCGGACCGGTTGCGGCACGCGGACCACCGGTTCGAGTGGACCCGGGCGGAGTTCGCCGCCTGGGTGGACCGGGTGGCGGCGGCGCACGACTACACGGCGGTGCTCGGTGGCGTCGGCGACGACGACCCGGAGGTGGGCACGCCGACCCAGATCGCGGTGCTGACCCGCGCCGACCGTGACGAAAGCGCCGGTCGGCGCGACCGGAACGACAAGAACGACAGCAACGACCGGAAGGAGGCGACGAACCGATGACCGTCCTGGACATCCCGGAGCTGGCACTGGTGGCGCTCGTCGGCGTCTCCGGCTCCGGCAAGTCCACGTTCGCCCGGCGGCACTTCGCGCCCAGCCAGGTGCTCTCCTCGGACACGTTCCGCGGCCTGGTGGCCGACGACGAGAACGACCAGTCCGCGTCCGCCGACGCGTTCGACGCGCTGCACCACGTGGCCGCGATCCGGCTGCGGCGGGGACTGCTGACCGTGGTCGACGCGACGAACCTCCAGCCGCACGCCCGCGCCGGGCTGATCCGGGTGGCCCGGGAGCACGACGTGCTGCCGGTGGCGATCGTGCTGGACGTGCCGGAGGCGGTGGCCTGGGAGCGTACGGAGGCGCGCGCCGACCGGACGCACGGCCGCCAGGTGCTCAACCGGATGCGCCGGGACCTGCGGCAGTCGTACGGGCGGCTGGCCCGCGAGGGCTTCCGCAAGGTGCACGTGCTGCGCGGGGTGGAGGAGATCGACGCCGCGGAGGTCCGCTACGAGAAGCTGTTCAACGACCGGCGGGAGCTGACCGGCCCGTTCGACGTGGTCGGGGACGTGCACGGCTGCCGTACCGAGCTGGAGGCGCTGCTGTCCCGGCTCGGCTACGTGCTGCGGCACGACGACGCGGGCCGCCCGGTGGACGCGGCGCACCCGTCGGGGCGTACCGCGGTGTTCGTCGGTGACCTGGTGGACCGCGGCCCGGACTCGCCCGGCGTGCTCCGCCTGGTGATGGGCATGGTGGCGGCCGGCCACGCGATCTGCGTGCCGGGCAACCACGAGCAGAAGCTGCTGCGCAAGCTGCGCGGCCGGGACGTCCGGCTGACCCACGGCCTGGCCGAGACGATGGAGCAGCTCGCCGCCGAGTCGCCGGAGTTCGTCGCCGGGGTGGAGACGTTCATCGACGGCCTGGTCAGCCACTTCGTGCTCGACGGTGGCCGGCTGGTGGTGGCGCACGCCGGGCTGAAGGAGGCGTACCACGGGCGGGCGTCCGGCCGGGTGCGGTCGTTCGCGCTCTACGGCGAAACCACCGGCGAGACCGACGAGTACGGCCTGCCGGTGCGCTACCCGTGGGCGCGGGACTACCGGGGTTCGGCGATGGTCGTGTACGGACACACGCCGACGCCCGAGCCGGAGTGGGTGAACAACACCATCTGCCTGGACACCGGTTGCGTGTTCGGCGGGAAGCTCACCGCGCTGCGCTACCCGGAGAAGGAGCTGGTGGCCGTCCCGGCGGTGAAGGAGTGGTACGCCCCGGCCCGCCCGCTGGTCCCGGTCGCGCCGGCACGGCCGGACACCGTGCTGGACCTGGCCGACGTGACCGGGCGGCGGCATCTCACCCACGCGTACGGGTCGCTGACCGTGCCGGCCGAGAACGCCGCCGCCGCGCTGGAGGTGATGAGCCGCTTCGCGGTCGACCCGGGCCGGCTGGTGTGGCTGCCGCCGACCATGCCGCCCTGCTCCACGTCGAGCGTGGACGGGTTCCTGGAGCACCCGGCCGAGGCGTTCGCCGACTACCGCGCGGCCGGCGTCGACCGGGTGGTCTGCGAGGAGAAGCACATGGGCTCGCGGGCGGTGGTGCTCGTGGAACGCGAGCCGGGCCGCTTCGGCGGCGGGGTGGTGCACACCCGTACCGGTAGGCCGTTCTTCGGCCCGCCGCTCGACGGCGAACTGCTGGCCCGTGTGCGCGCCGCGGTGACCGCCGCCGGTCTCTGGGCCGAGCTGGGCACCGACTGGCTGCTGCTCGACGCCGAGCTGCTGCCCTGGTCGGCGAAGGCGGGCGGGCTGATCCGCGAGCAGTACGCCGGAGTCGGCGCGGCCGGGCGCGCCGCGTTGCCGGCGGTGCTCGCCGCGCTGGACACCGCCGCCGGACGCGGGCTGCCGGTGGACGCGCTGCGCGACCGGATGGCCGGGCGGGCCGCCGAGGTCACCGCCTACTCGGCGGCCTACCGGGCGTACGTCCGGCCGACCGACGGGCTGCGCGGGGTGACGCTGGCGCCGTTCGCGGTGCTGGCCGGGGCCGGGGTGAGCTACGCCGACCGCGACCACGGCTGGCATCTGGCGCTGGCCGACCGGCTCTGCGCCGCCGACCCGGAGTTCTTCACCCCGACCCGGCGGCGGGTGGTGGACCTGGCCGACGGGCCGGCGGTGGCCGACGCCACCGAGTGGTGGCTGGCGCTCACCGCGACCGGCGGCGAGGGCATGGTGGTAAAGCCGTACGCGGGGCTGGCCGCCCGTTCACCGAAGGGCTCGCTGCTCCAGCCGGGGATCAAGTGCCGGGGGCGGGAGTACCTGCGGATCATCTACGGTCCCGGGTACACCGGGGCGGCGCAGCTCGCCGCGTTGCGCCGCCGTTCGCTGGGACGCAAGCGCGGGCTCGCCCTGCGGGAGCACGGCCTGGGCCTGGCCGCCCTGGACGCGCTGGCCGAGGACGCCCCGCTCTGGCGCCGCCACGAGCTGGTGTTCGCGATCCTCGCCTGCGAGTCCGAGCCGGTCGACCCCCGCCTCTGACGAGGACGCCCGGTCCGGCCGAAATGCCGGACCGGGCCGGGGTACCCTGTGTGGCCGTGGACACAGCAGAGAAGACCCGGATGTTCTCCGAGAGCGTGGCGCTGAACCCGCTCGATCCGAAGGACCTCATCCACACCTTCGGCATGATCGGCGTCTGGGTGATCCTCTTCGCCGAGACCGGCCTGCTCGTCGGGTTCTTCTTCCCTGGCGACTCGCTGCTGTTCCTGGCCGGGGTGGCCGCCTCCCCGGTGGCCGACGCCATCTTCGGCGACGGCACCCGCCTGTCCCTGGCCGGGCTGATGATCGGCGGTCCGCTCTGCGCGATCGTCGGCGCCCAGCTCGGGCACTGGCTCGGCGCCCGGTACGGCCGCCGGATGTTCGAGAAGCCCAACTCCCGCCTGTTCAAGCGGGAGTACGTGGAGAAGGCGGAGTACTACTTCCAGAAGTTCGGCCCGGCGAAGGCCGTGGTGCTCGCCCGGTTCATCCCGATCGTGCGGACGTTCCTCAACCCGGTGGCCGGGGTGCTCGGCATGTCGGCCCGCCAGTTCTTCGTGTGGAACGTGGTGGGCGCGATCCTCTGGGTGGACGGCATCCTGCTGGTCGGCTACCTGCTGGCCCGCCAGATCTACGACGCCATCGGCGACAAGATCGACAGGTACATCCTGCCGGTGGTCGCGCTGATCATCGTGATCTCGGTGCTGCCGATCTTCTTCGAGTTCCTTCGCGACCGGCGGGCGCGCAAGCGCGGCGAGGCGGTCGCCGTCATCACCGCGGCGACGGTGGCGGGCACTGTGGAGGCGGCCCGGGAGGGCATCGAGGAGCACCGGCCCGGACACGGCGACGGCGGGCAGCACCGCCGCTGAGCGCGCACGGACGCCGAAGGCCGGCCCTCGGACGAGGACCGGCCTTCGACATCACTGATCTCGCCGGGTCACACGGACGACGGCAGCCGTCACCGTGCGCTGATGGCGCCACCCCTCGCACGCCACCGGTCACCCGGTCGGGACGACCCTCGGTCGGGCCGGCCCGAAAGGTTTCAGCGAGCCTTCTTGGTGGCCCGCTTCCGCGGCGGGGTGAGCAGATCCGCGATCGTGGCGATCGCGGACGGCACCAGCCGGTAGTACGCCCAGACCCCGCGCTTCTCCCGCTCCAGCAAGCCGGCCTCGGTGAGGATTCGCAGGTGGTGGCTGACCGTCGGCTGCGAGAGGCCGAGCGGCGCGGTGAGGTCACACACGCACGCCTCCCCCTCGGGAGCCGACTGGATCAGGCTGAGCAGCCGCAGCCGGGCGGGGTCAGCGAGGGCCTTGAGGACCCCCGCAAGCCGCTCGGCGTCGGCGCGTTCGATCGGCTCGCCGGCAAGCGGCGAGATCTGAGGCATGGTCATTTCAGCCAACGCAGTTCCCACGTATTCCATCCTTCCACCAGCAGCATCGATCCGCCTGCATATCAGCAGATCCGAATCGGCAAACTTTTACGCCACAAGGCCGAGGTCAGCCAACGTATAGGCCGCCCGATAGGGCAATCCGGCGGCTCGCACCGTGTCGCCGGCACCTCGATCAACAATAACCGCCACACCGACCACCTCGGCCCCTGCCTCACGCAATGCCTCGACCGCCGTCAACACGCTTCCACCGGTGGTGGAGGTGTCCTCGACTGCGAGCACCCGCCGCCCGGAGACGTCCGGCCCCTCGATCCGGCGCTGGAGACCGTGGGCCTTGCCCTCCTTGCGGACCACGAAGGCGTCGACCGCGCGGCCGGTGCCGGCCGAGGCGTGCAGCATGGCGGCGGCCACCGGATCGGCGCCCAGGGTCAGCCCACCGACCGCGTCGTACGCCCAGTCGGCGGTGAGGTCACGCATGACCCGGCCGATCAACGGGGCCGCCTCGTGATGGAGCGTGACGCGACGCAGATCCACGTACCAGTCCGCCTCGCGGCCCGACGAGAGCACCACCCGGCCGTGCACCACAGCTAGGTCAGTGATGAATTTGCGCAGGTCGTCGTGGTCGCCCATGGCCCAAGAGCGTACTTCGCAAGTCTGAGAGCCGTGCTTCGGGTCTGCTCTGGTCAACCCTGCGGGCGACCGACGGGTGGCGATGAGCGGCTACGCTGTGCGACCGTCCATCCCGGCCGGCCGCCGTACCGGCCACGTACGGGTCGCTGCCGGTCAGCCGCGCTGCCGGCCGACCGCACCCCGGGTGTCCCGCCGGAACCCGCGCAGCAGGCGCTTCGGCGCGTACCGCAGCCCGGCCACCGCCACCTTGTACTTCCAGTCCGGGACACTCACGAACTTACCTTTATGCAGGTCAAGCAGCCCTTCGGCGACGACATCGTCGGCTCGCAGCCAGGCCCAGGCGGGCAGGCGGGACATGTCGATGCCCGCGCGTTCGTGGTTTCCGGTCCGGGTGTAGCCGGGGCAGAGCGCCATCACGCGTACACCGAGGGGCGCGACGGACTGGCCGATCGATTCACTGAAATTCGTCACCCACGCCTTGCTGGCCGAGTACGTGGATCCCGGCATGGGGACACCGAAGCCGGCAACGGAAGAGACATTTATCACTGCCCCATGGCCTCGCTCGATCATCGGACCGAGGGCGGCGTGGGTCAGACGCAGCACCGCGAGCACGTTGAGCCGGACCAGCCGCGCCTCGTCCGCCACCGACGAGCGGACGAACGACGTGTTCAGGCTGATGCCGGCGTTGTTGACGAGCAACTCGATCGGCGTACCGGCGGCCAGCCGTCGTTCGACCGCCGCACAACCGTCCTCGGTGGACAGGTCCGCGGCGATCGTCTCGGCGTCGCCGCCGTGCCGGCCGGTCAGCTCGGCCGCCAGCGCGTCCAGCCGGGCGGCGTCCCGGGCCACCAGGACGAGGTCCCAGCCGTCGGCGGCGAGCCGGCGGGCGAACGCCTCGCCGATGCCCAGGCTGGCGCCGGTGACCAGGGCACGGCGCCGGGAGGGGTCGGTGTCACCTGTCATCGGCGGTCCTCGGGAGGCGGCGGGAACCCACCCGGCGACGGCGCGGGCGGTGCGGACGGGGGCGGCGCGGGCGGTGCGGACGGCGACGGCGCGGGCCGCTCGTACGGCGACGGGCCGGAGGCGGGCGGCGCGGAGGCCGGTGGGGCGGAGGCGGGCGGGTTCAGGCCGGGTGGCGGTCCCCAGGGCGTCGGCCCGGGGGCGGTCGCGCCGGACACGGTCGAGCCGTAGCCGGACAGCCGCAGCGGCGCGGTGCGGCGGCGCAGGAACGCGCCGGACGGCGGCAGCGTGAGCAGCACGGCGACCACCAGGTAGCCGAGGATCTGCGCCACCGACAGCGTCGCGTTCACCGGGATCCACCAGGACGGGTAGGCGTCGCCGACGAGTCCCAGCAGGTCGGCGGTGATCCGGTCGTCCGCGCCGAGCCGCAGCGGGGCGGCTCGCTGGCCGATCAGCACCGCCAGCCCGCAGCAACCGCAGAGCAGGCCGGTCCCGGCGACCACCCAGGTCGCCGTGCGGGCGCCGGAGCGGCCGGCGAGCAGGCCGAGCGCGAGCCCGACGAGCAGCAACCCGGCGAGCACGCCGAGCACGGCGGCCAGCACTGTGGAGCCGCGCAGCAGGCCGGCCACCTGGTCGATGTCGCCGCCGCTCGCGCCGGTCCGTTCCGCCGCCGCGTCCCGGAACCGGTCCACCGTGCCGCCGCTGACCGCCAGGTTGACCACCGCGTACGCCACGGCGCCGACCGCCATCGCCAGCAGCAGCGTCACCGCGGCGAGGACCGTGCCGGGCCGGCGGGGTGCGGCCCGATCGGGGTACGACACGACTGATCCCTCCGGTAGGCGTCGGCTTGCAACCTACTCGGAGGGATCGTCGGCGTCGCTGCTATCCGGACGTCAACTTCCGGATGGCGGCTCCGGGTCGCGGCGCTCACCCGGCTGGCCACCCGGCGTCGACGGCGGCTGACCACCCGGCGCGGACGGCGGCTGACCGCCGGGCGTCGACGGCGGCGTGCCGGGAGCCGGCGGGTACGACGGGTACGCCGGATCCCCCGGCTGGCCCGGGTGCGACGGGTACGCCGGGTAGGCGCCACCGGGCACCGGCGGCTCCCAGCCGGCCTTGGGCTTGCGGAAGAACTCGTTCGCCTTCGGCAGCGCCAGCAGGATCAGCGCGGCCAGCAGGGCGAGCAGCGCGACCAGGCCCAGCAGCAGGTTGACCGGGGTGTACCAGGACGGAAGCGCGTCCTCCAGCCGGCGCTGGATCTCCTCGGAGCTGGGCACGTCACCGGTGGTGGTGCCGCCGCCCGTCATGCCGCCGGTGAGACCGGTCAGCAGCCCGCCGCCGGTGCAGCAGAACAGAATGCCGCCCAGCACCCAGGTGGTGATCCGGGAGCCGTTCTTGCCCCGGTTGTTCAACAGCGCGAGGACGACGAGCCCGGCCGCGATCAGCAGCGACACGACCGCCGTGATGATGCTGAACGCGTACGCGATGTCAGCGGCCGACTCGGCCGAGGTGCCCGCGTAGGCGTCGGTGAGAACGTCGCGGATCTTGCCGACGACGGCCAACGCCACGATCAGGTTCAGCACCTGGATCGCGGCGACGAGGATGAGCAGCCAACTGGAGAGCGTCACCACGCCGGGACGCGTGCGGGGCGGGGTGCCCGGAGCATCGACCATGATTCTCCCTTCCTGGATCAGAAGCCCACCGTAGCGATCTTCCACCAGCTCAGCACGCCGGAACGGCTCACCTCTCGGCGGCGCGCCGCAACCGGCGGTGCTCGGCGGTGACCACGCCGAGCAGCGAGAGGTCGAGCGCGACGGCGAAGACCGCGCCGAACTGGTTCACCGTGAAGTTGAAGACCTGCCCGAACAGCAGGTCGACGAGCAGCGCCAGCTTGAACAGGCGGAACGCCTCGGCCCGGTTACGGCGCAGCAGCCAGGCGGCCCACAGGCCGAGCACGGCGGTGATCAGGGCGGTGGCGCTGACGCCGAGCACCGCGCCCCATTCCCGTTCCTGGTCCAGCTTCCCGGTCACGCCGTCGACGAACACCGCCACCACCGTGAGCACCGGCTCCACCACCAGGTAGACCACCACCGGCCAGACCAGCCAGCGGCGTCCGGCCGCCCAGACGGCGAGGCGCCGGGCCGGGTCCGCCGCCCGCTGCCAGAGCGGCACCGGCGGCGGTTCCCGGTGGGGTACGGCGTCCAGCAGTTGCGCCATCGCCGTCTCGGTTGCCGGTCCGGTGCCCTGCACGAGCCGCAGCACGGCGATGCGGCGGCGGTCGGTCAGCCCGCCCGGCAGGCCGCTGAGCACCATGTCCAGCGCGTTCGCGGTGCGCTCGGCCGGGGTCAGCCGGGACCGGCCGGTGCGTCCGCGTACCGCCTGGGTGAGCAGGACCAGCAGCGCGAACGCGACGTAGATGATGGCGGCGGCGGGTGCGTAGAAGTAGTCGGTGCCGGTGGTGACGAACTTGCCCACCTCGTCGATGAACAGCCCGAACCCGATGCCGCCGACGACCGCACCGCCGGTGCGGGCGCCGCCGCCGAGGAAGACGAGCGGGACGCCCAGGCCGACGGCGAGCAGCAGGCCGCCCCAGAGGACGTGTGCGATGTGCAGCCCGCCTCCACCGAGCTGCGGATAGTCGGTGGCCTTCAGGTACGCCCGTACGGCCAGCACGGTGACCACGCCGGAGAGCACGAACGCCTGGAGGTAGGACGCCGCCTCGACCGCCCGGGTCGGCAGCCGGCGGACCAGCCAGCCGATGCCCGGTCGGTGGCGCGGTGATTCGGGTGGCATGTCCCGAAACCTAGTAGCCGCGCCACTCCTCGCGGGCGTAGTCCAGCACCCTCGGCCGCAACAACGTGGAGGCCGGCACGTCCAGCCGGGCACGGTCGGCGGGGAACGTGCCGGCGGCGGCCAGCACCGCCGGGGTGAGGAAACGCAGCGGCGGCGGATCGGCCGGCAGCGCCAGCTCCGGCGCCACGTCGCCCGGCGCGGCGAGCACGAACCCCCAGTCGCCGAAGCTCGGCACGTCGACGTGGTACGGCACGGTGGCGAAGCCCGCCTCGCGGACCGACCGCTCGATCGACCAGTACGACCGGGGCGCGAAGTAGGGCGACCCGGACTGCACGACGAGCCGACCGCCGGGGGCCAGCACCGGCCGGACCAGCGTGTAGAACTCGATCGTGTAGAGCTTCGCGGTGGCCGTCTCGTCCGGGTCGGGCAGGTCGGCGATCACCACGTCGAAGCGGTCCGTGGCGGTACGCAGCCAGGCGAACGCGTCCAGGTTGAGCACCCGTACCCGGGGGTCGGTGAGCGACTCCCGGTTCAGCTCACGTAGCTGCGGCTCGCGGCGGGCCAGCTCGACCACGGCCGGGTCGAGGTCGACGAGCGTCACCGAGCGCACGTCCGGGTACTTGAGGATCTCCCGCGCGGCCAGCCCGTCCCCCGCGCCGAGCACCAGCACGTCGCCGTGCGCCCCGCGCATCGCCGGGTGCACGAGCGCCTCGTGGTAGCGGTACTCGTCGATCGAGCTGAACTGCAGGTCGCCGTTGAGGAACAGCCGCAGGTCGGTGTCGGAGTGGCCGGGCTCGCGCACCGAGCGGGTCAGCACGATCTCCTGGTAGCGGCTGCGCTCGGCGTGCACCACCGGATCGCGGTAGAGCTGCTGACGCGCGGTCACCTCGAAGTCGTGGGCGGTCACCCACGCGTACCCGAGGAGCAGGCCGACCACGACGGTGGCGGCGCCCAGCGCGGCCCGCGCCCGGCGGCCGAGTTCGGCGCGGAACACGGTGAAGACGAGCACGACCCCGGCGACCGCGTTCACCGCGCCCACCACGAGCGCGCCCTTGAGCTGGCCGAAGACCGGGATGAGCAGGAACGGGAAGGCCAGCCCGCCGAGCAGCGCGCCCACGTAGTCGGCGGCGAACAGGTCGGCCACCGCGCTGCCCGCGGACTGCTCCCGGATGCGTTGCAGCATCACCATGAGCAGCGGGATCTCCGCGCCGATCAGCAGGCCGAGCACGAACGCGGTGCCGACGAGCGCCGGGCCGTACAGGTCGAGCCAGGCGAACGCGGCGTAGAGGCCGAGCACGGAGAGGCCGCCGAGCAGCGCCAGCGTCAGCTCGATCACCGCGAACGAGACCACCGCGCGGGACTGCAACGGCTTCGCCACCAGCGCGCCGACGCCCATCGCGAAGACCATCACGCCGAGCACGATCGACGCCTGACCGACCGTGTCGCCGATCAGGTAGCTGCCGAGCGCGACCAGCGCCAGCTCGTACACCAGGCCGCAGGCCGCGCACACGAAGACCGCGAGCAGGACCGCCGCGCGGGCCAGGCGCCACCGCGGCCGTGCGGCCACGTCGACGGTCACCGTCTGCTCCGGGTACGTCCGGCGGCTCCCGCCCCGGCGCGCTGCGCGGGCACCCGTACCCGGTGGTTGCGGCGCTGTCGCACGCCCACGGCGAGGAACAGCGCGGCGAGCAGGAACAGGCCGACCGAGCTGAGCACGTAGATCCAGCGGTCCCGCCAGAAGTCGTTGCCGGCGTCCGGCAGCGGGGCGGCGGCTGTCGACGGCGCGGCGGTGGGTGTCGCGGCCGGCTCGGCGAGGCCGCGCTCGGCGGCGAGCAGCGGCAGGATCGTGGCGGCCCGGGTGACGGCCCAGCCCGGGTCGTCGACGAACGCGTCCTCGTCCAGCCCGAACCGGCCCAGCCGGGTCTCGATCGCGGCGAGGTCGGCGAACTCGATGTCGTCCGAGCCCTTGATCCGGATCGTGGCGGAGTCCTCCGACTCGCTGCTCGACGAGGTGTACCTGACGTTGGCGGAGACCGCGAGCCAGCGCGTGCAGCCGGGCGCGTCGACGACTGTGGTGCCGTCGCCGAGGTTGGAGCCGACGCTCACCTCGTCGTACACGTCGAGCAGTTCCCAGCCGTAGCAGATGCCCTGGCTGTCGGCGGCGGCGCGGAGGATCGGCACGGTGCCGGAGCGCTCGTCGGCCGCCGGCGCGGGGACGGAGGTGTCCGAGTCGCCGCTGAACGCGCCGATGGCGCAGACGACCACCACGACTCCCACGACCACGGACCAGATCACCGTCTGGGTGCGCTTGTCCTTCCCCACCTGGTGCTTGGCGGGCTTGCCGCTCATCAGATGATCGCGGCCGCGATGATCGCACCGGTGGCGAGGTGCACGGTGGCGGAGACCCACACCGCAGGGTGCGGCTCGGGGTCGACGAGCAGCTCACCGAGCTTGCCCGGGGTGGCCACGTCGAGCAGCACGAACGCCGCCGCCATGATCACCAGACCGAGGATGCCGTACGCGGCGGCGCCGACCAGCCCCAGCGTGAAGTCGTCGTCGCTGGCGACGATCGCGGCGACCACGATCGTGCCCACCCCGAGCAGGTTGGACGAGAGCAGCAGCGCCGCGTTGCGGTTGCGCTCGGTCCAGATCAGCTCGTGGAGCTTGCCGGGGGTGGCCAGGTCGACCAGGACGTAGCCGATCGCCATCAGGACGACGCCGACCGCGCCGTAGGCGAGGGTGACCAGCAGGTCGGTGACGAGATGCTGCACAGGAGACTCCAGGGTGAGGTGGTCGGAGGGGCTACTTGCCGGAACCGGGGCCGCCGCCCCGGACCGTGCTGCCTCGGCCCCAGCCCCAGCTGTTGCCGACGACGCCGTGGTACCGGGGGTAGGCGGTGGTCATCTTCTCCAGCAGGATCACCGAGCCGACGGCGAGCGGGAGGATCACCACCGAGTCGTCGTCGTAGCGCAGGTAGACGCCGCTGCCGTCGACGTACTGGTCGGCCGGCTTCCAGGCGTCGGTGATCTGCTTGGACACGTCGCTCGGCGCCTTGTTCGAGGTGTACGCGATCGCGTTCGAGCCGATGTCCCGCCCGGTGGCGCGGGAGAAGTTGTCCTCCACATACCCGCGGGGCGAGAAGTTGCCGTAGAAGATCGTGAAGGCGGCGATGAGCGCGCCGATGACGGCGACCGCCACGCCCACCACGAACCACCGTCGGTACGTCACAGCTCCTCCACCACGGTCTCGGTCAGGACCAGCTCGTTGGTCTGCGGGTAGGCGTGCCAGGTGCGCCAGGCGAGCGCGCCGTCCGGCGGGCCGGGCCGCACGGAGAGCGCGGTGACCGCGTCCTCGTCGCCGGGGAAGACGCCGATCAGCGCGTACGGGTCGGCGGCCAGTTCGGCGCGCAGCGCCGCGACGCGGGTGCGCAGGCCGTCGCCCTCCGGCCGGAGCACTGTGGCGAGGAACCGGTAGCCGGCCGTCTCGTCGTGCAGCGTGCCGGGCAGGTGCGGCGGGCGGCCGGGCAGGCAGGCGACCGTCTCGGTGAGCGTGCCAAGCACGACCTGGTGGGAGGCGCCGAGCAGGCGCAGCCGCAGCCGGGGCAGGCCGGGCAGGTCGATGTCGCGTACGGCCAGCGCCGGCAGCTCCGGGCCGCCCAGGGCCAGGCTCAGATCGGCGGCGCTGGTGTCGACGTAGGGCGCGTCCAGACAGACGAGCACGTCAGCGCACCGTGTCCGGGCCGCCCTGCGGGTAGATCATCACCTCGGCGCGGCGCAGCTCCTCGCCGAGGTTGACCTCCCAGCCGGCCTCCCCGTACGCCTCGAACGACAGCCGCGCGCCACCGGGCGCCTGGTAGTCGTAGTAGCGCATGGTGCCGCTCGGGTCGAGGCCGGTGCCCTCGGTCGCGGTGTACCGGGCCTGGCCCGACTCGTCCCAGTTGTAGCGGCGGCCGGCGATCTCCAGCGTCGGGGCGCCCGGTGTGACGGTGGCGCCCGGCTCGCTGGTCCAGAGCACCATCTCCAGGTCCGGGTCGGTCTCGACGGAGAGCCAGCGCTTCACCCCGCCCGCGTCGTCGAGCAGGTGCTCCGCCCAGCTCCACCCGCCCTCGACCAGGTGCACCGAGCCGCGCACGGTGTACGGCACCGTACGGATCTCGACGATGTCGCCGGGCTTGAGCGCGCGCGGGTCGCCACGCAGCGCGTCGGCGTCCCGGTCCCGGAACGGGTCGCCCAGCGCCGCCTTCGTCCTCGGGCGCGACGCCGATCGGGACTTCCGTACCGCGATGACGGCGATCACCACACCGGCCACCCCGACCAGGCACCCCAGCGTGGTCACCACGTACGCCAACGAACCGTTCACGACCGCCTCCCCCAACGTGCTCGGCGGGAACGGTAACAACCGCACGCACGCCTGATGAAGTCCTGTTCGCTGAGTGTGCGGTCAGCTACTGCGCGCCGTCGGCGAGCCGCTCGGCGGCGTATTCGCCCAGCGTGGCGCGGCCCATGAGGCAACCGGAGAACGTGGTGAACTCGCCGTCGTCGCCGCGCAGCCGCGCCCAGGCGTCCCGCCCCGCGGCCGGGTCGACCGCCTCCAGCAGGGTCGCCGCGTACGCCCGGCCGGCCGGCGAACCCTTGCGGAGCAACCTGTCGATCCGCTTGCGCGCCGCCTCCGGGTGCTCCCGCAGCGCTTGCTCCAGCGTCCGGTACGCCTCGGTCGCGGGCAGGATCTGCCCCGCCAGCCCCACCCCGCCGAAGGCGAGGGTGTCCGCACCGTCGAGTTCCCGCACGGCCGCGTCCAGTTCCCGTTCCCAGCTCCCGCTCATGCCCCACTATGTGCCCACCCCACCAACCCCTCACCCCTGCCGCCCGCCACCCACCCCCGGTCCTCCCCGTCCCCGCCCTCGGCTTCCCTGTTGATCAAGGAGTTTGTGTCCCCGCAGCCGCCTCCAGAGGACCCAAACTCCTTGATCACCGAGGCGGGGCAGGGGCGCCCGGGGGGACGGCGAAGGCCCGGCTGGAGGCCGGGCCTTCGTGCGGGTGGGGTGGGTCAGGCGGCGGTCACCGCCAGGGACTCCTTGGAGTCGGACAGGTCGACGCGAACCGTGTCGCCGTCGCGGATCTCGCCGGCCAGCAGCGCCTTCGCGAGCTGGTCGCCGATCGCCGACTGCACCAGCCGGCGCAGCGGCCGGGCGCCGTAGATCGGGTCGTACCCGTGTTCGGCCAGCCAGGTGCGTGCGGAGTCGCTGACGTCCAGTGCCAACCGGCGGTCCGCAAGGCGGGTCCGCATCCGGTCGAGCTGGATGTCCACGATCGACCGCAGGTCCTCGCCCTGGAGCGCGGCGAACACCACGATGTCGTCGAGCCGGTTGAGGAACTCCGGCTTGAAGTGCGACCGGACCACCGCGAGCACACCCTCCCGGCGCTCGTTCTCGGTGAGCGTCAGGTCGCTGATCACCGACGAGCCCAGGTTCGAGGTGAGAATCAGGATCGCGTTGCGGAAGTCCACGGTACGGCCCTGACCGTCGGTGAGCCGGCCGTCGTCGAGCACCTGGAGCAGCACGTCGAAGACGTCCGGGTGGGCCTTCTCCACCTCGTCCAGCAGGATCACCGAGTACGGCCGGCGGCGTACCGCCTCGGTGAGCTGACCGCCCTCCTCGTAGCCGACGTACCCGGGCGGGGCGCCGACCAGGCGGGCCACCGAGTGCTTCTCGCCGTACTCGCTCATGTCGATGCGGACCATGGCCCGCTCGTCGTCGAAGAGGAACTCGGCGAGCGCCTTCGCCAGCTCGGTCTTGCCGACGCCGGTCGGGCCGAGGAACAGGAAGCTGCCGGTGGGGCGGTCCGGGTCGGCGACGCCGGCCCGGGCGCGGCGTACCGCGTCGGACACCGCGCCGACCGCCTCGGCCTGACCGACGACGCGGGCGCGCAGCGACTCCTCCATCCGCAGCAGCTTGGCCGTCTCGCCTTCGAGCAGCCGCCCGGCGGGGATGCCGGTCCAGGAGGCGACCACGGCGGCGATGTCGTCCGCGCCGACCTCCTCCTTGAGCATCGCGCCGTCGGCCTGGAGCCGGGCCAGTTCCTCCTCTGCCTGCTTCAGCTCGGTCCGCAGCGCGGGGATCCGGCCGTACCGCAGCTCGGCGGCGCGTTCCAGCTCGCCGTCGCGCTCGGCCCGCTCGGCCTCGCCGCCGAGGCGCTCCAGCTCCTCCTTGGCGGTGGAGAGCTTGGTGATGTGGCTCTTCTCGGTCTGCCAGCGCTCGGAGAGCGCGGTGAGCTGCTCGCGCTTGTCGGCCAGCTCCTTGCGCAGCCGCTCCAGGCGCTCGGCGGACGCGGCGTCCGGCTCCTTGGCCAGCGCCATCTCCTCGATCTCCAGCCGGCGTACCGCCCGCTCGATCTCGTCCACCTCGACCGGCCGCGAGTCGATCTCCATGCGCAGCCGGGACGCGGACTCGTCCACCAGGTCGATCGCCTTGTCCGGCAGGAACCGGTCGGTGATGTACCGGTCGGAGAGCGCGGCGGCGGCCACCAGCGCGGCGTCGGTGATCCGTACGCCGTGGTGCACCTCGTAGCGCTCCTTGAGCCCGCGCAGGATGCCGATGGTGTCCTCGATGGTCGGCTCGCCGACCAGCACCGGCTGGAAGCGGCGTTCCAGGGCCGGATCCTTCTCGATGTGCTCGCGGTACTCGTCGAGCGTGGTCGCGCCGACCATCCGCAGCTCGCCGCGCGCCAGCATCGGCTTGAGCATGTTGCCGGCGTCCATCGAGCCCTCGCCCTTGCCGGCGCCGACCACCGTGTGCAGCTCGTCGAGGAACGTGATGACCTGGCCGTCGGAGTTCTTGATCTCCTCCAGCACGGACTTCAGCCGCTCCTCGAACTGACCCCGGTACGACGCGCCGGCCACCATCGCGCCGAGGTCGAGCGAGACGAGCTTCTTGTCCCGCAGCGACTCCGGCACGTCACCGGCCACGATCCGCTGGGCCAGGCCCTCCACGATCGCGGTCTTGCCGACACCCGGCTCGCCGATCAGGACCGGGTTGTTCTTCGTACGCCGGGACAGCACCTGGATCACCCGGCGGATCTCCGAGTCCCGGCCGATCACCGGGTCGATCTTGCCGTCGCGGGCGCTGGCGGTCAGGTCGACGCCGTACTTGGACAGGGCCTGGTAGGTCTGCTCCGGGTCGGCGGTGGTGACCCGGCGGTCCCCGCCCCGGACGGTCGGGAACGCGGCGACCAGGTTCTCCTCGGTGGCGCCGGAGTTCTTCAGTGCGACCGAGACAGCGCCACCGACCCGGGCCAGCCCGGCCAGCAGGTGCTCGGTGGAGGTGTACTCGTCGCCGAGCGGCCGCGCGATCTGCTCGGCGGCGCCGATGGCGTTGACGAACTCACGGGCCAGCGTCGGCTCGGCGATGCTCGACCCGCGCGCGGCGGGCAGCGCGTCGACCGAGCGCTGGGCGACGCGGCGCAGCTCGGCGGGGTCCGCCCCGACGGCGCGGAGCAGGCCCGCGGCGGTCGAGCCCTCGGTGTCCAGCAGTGACAGCAGCAGGTGCCAGGGCTCCACGGTGGCGTGACCGCGCTGGTTCGCCAGCGCGACGGCACCGGTGATGGCTTCGCGGCTCTTGGTGGTGAGGCGTTCCGTGTTCATGGGCTCCCCCGGATCGGCGTGTCCACTGGACATGACACAACCAGAGTTGAGTCTATTCCGCTCAAGTCCACCCCTGTGACCTGAGTCACCGCCTGCCGGTCCGGCCGGAGAGATCTTGGTAGGAAACGGCCCTTCCGAGGGCCCTTTCCTACCAAGATCTCAGCGACGTGGAAGGCGCGCCAGGCAAGGGGTCTCGTGGTCGGCGCGCAGCACGCAACGCCGGCCGCCGTCCAGCTTGCGGTCGCAGAACACCCAATGACGTACGGCCTGGTCGTCCTCGGCCGAGACGGTGATCCCGCCCAGCTCCACCACCGCGAGGAACGCCAGCGACCGCCCGGCCGTGCGACCGAGCATCTTCGCCCGAGCCAGATCAGCCGCGCGTACCGGCAGATGGATCACGTACCGCCCGGTCACGGCCGCCCGGCCAGGTCACGCATCGACGGGGCCTGCCGGGACTGCCACTCGCGCAACGCGCTTTTGATCCGGGCCGTCTCCTCACGACTCCTGGCGACTTCGGCGTACGCGGCGGCGAGGTCCCCGGCGACGCGATCGAGGAACGCCGCGACCTCGGCCGGGTCCAGCCCTCGACGGCACGTCGTGAAGCGGTGGCCCCGCACCTGCCAGGGCCGGAGCGGAAGGTACGACGCGGAACGGTAGGCGCCGACCGGCGCGGAGTTGGGCGGGCCCGCGTTCCGCCGCTTCGGACGTATTCGCAGGAGGTTGCGCACGACGCTGTCCCTTCTTCCGAACCAAGGAGACGGGTGAGGCGACACGACTGGCCGCGCACGACCAGTCGCGCCGACCACGGCTGCCAACCGGGGGCCGGTTTGCCTACCAGGCGTTCCGCCGAAGGCATCCGCACGAGGAACATACAATGCAAAGCATTGCATGACAAGGAGTGAGCATGCTTAGCACGCGAAGTGTTGGCTGACCGGTCTGACTCGTGGGAAGATCTTGGGGCCTACCAGGAGTTGCCGCCATGCCCCGAGTTTCGGACCGTCAGAGAATCGCGCAGGACATCAGAGACAAGATCGCTTCGGGCGAGTACGGCCCTGGCGACAAACTCCCCTCCCTGCGTGAACTGATCGCGCATTACCAGGTGTCCGCGGAGCCGGTCCGCTCGGCGCTGTTGATCCTTCAGGCCGAAGGTCTGGTCGAGGGACATCAGGGCAAGGGCACCTATGTCACCGCTCGCGACGACACCCCCTGACCCCGCACCGCCGGGCGGCCGATCCACCCCGGAACCAGCACGTGCGCGCCCGGAGTAGCCTCACCCGCGTGCGAGTACGTGTCGAACAGACCGCCCTGCCCGGGATCGGCGTACGTCATGATCTGATGACGGAGTCCGGCCGCCGGCTCGGCGTGGTCTCCCACCGCAATGGCCGTCGCGAC
Source organism: Micromonospora sp. CPCC 205554 (assembly GCF_036902745.1). Lineage (NCBI taxonomy): Bacteria > Bacillati > Actinomycetota > Actinomycetes > Micromonosporales > Micromonosporaceae > Micromonospora > Micromonospora sp. CPCC 205554. The sequence goes on from NZ_JBAKHP010000021.1 coordinate 49,346, forward strand.
CTGGTCCTCTACGACCCGGACGATCCCGACTCCTGCCAACACGACATACCCCTGACCGACGACGAGGCGGAGGCGCTCGCCGACATCCTCGGCGCGTCGCTGATGCTGGGTCAGCTCTCCGGGCTGCGCGAGCAGGCAGCCGGGCTGCTGACCGAGCAGATCGCCATCCCGGCGGGGTCGAAGTACGTCGGCAAGCGGCTCGCGGACACCAAGGCGCGCACCCGGACCAGCGCGTCGATCGTGGCCGTGCTGCGTCAGGGCGCCGTGAACGTCTCGCCCGATCCCACCTTCCGGTTCGAGGCCGGCGATGTGGTCGTCGTGGTCGGTACCCGTCAGGGGCTCGACGGCGTGACCGCGATCCTCGCCGAGACCGATCCGGACGGCTGACGCGTATGCACGAAACCACAATCCTGCTCATCGAGGTCGGTGCGCTGCTGCTCCTGCTCGGCCTGCTCGGCCGGCTGAGCCGTCGCTTCGGCGTGTCGCCCATTCCCCTGTACCTGCTCGCCGGCCTGGCGTTCGGGCACGGTGGTCTGCTGCCGCTCAACGCCAGCGAGGAGTTCTTCGCCGTCGGCGCGGAGATCGGCGTGATCCTGCTGCTGGTGATGCTCGGCCTGGAGTACAGCGCCAACGAGCTGGTGGGCAACCTCCGCTCCGCCGCGCCGGCCGGCGTGATCGACGCGGTGTTCAACGCGCTGCCCGGTTTCGCCTTCGCGCTCCTGCTCGGCTGGGGCTGGGTGGCGGCGGTGGTGCTCGCGGGCGTGACCTGGGTGTCGTCGTCCGGCGTGATCGCGAAGGTGCTCGGCGACCTGGGCCGGGTCGGTAACCGGGAGACCCCGGTGATCCTCTCCGTCCTGGTGATCGAGGACCTGGCGATGGCCCTCTACCTGCCGCTGGTCACCGCGCTGCTCGCCGGGGTCGGCCTGGTCAAGGGCGGCATCGCGCTCGCCATCGCGGTGTTCACCGTGGTCGTCGTGCTGGCCGTGGCCATCCGGTACGGCCACCTGATCTCCGCCGCGCTCTCCGCCAAGGATCCGGAGGCGCTGCTGCTCGGGGTGCTCGGCCTGACCCTGCTGGTCGCCGGTGTCGCGGCCAAGCTCCAGGTGTCCGCGGCGGTCGGCGCGTTCCTGGTGGGCATCGCGCTGTCCGGGCCGGTGGCGCACCACGCCACCGAGCTGCTCTCCCCGCTGCGTGACCTGTTCGCCGCGGTCTTCTTCGTGTTCTTCGGTCTGGTGACCAACCCGCTGGACATGCCACCGGTGCTGCTGCCCGCGCTGCTGCTCGCAGTGGTGACCATGGCGACGAAGGTGGCCACCGGCTACCTGGCCGCCCGCCGGGCCGGGATCGCCGAGCCCGGACGCTGGCGGGCCGGCCTGGCGCTGACCCCGCGCGGCGAGTTCTCCATCGTCATCGCCGGACTGGCCGTCGCGGCCATCTACCCGGTGGAGCCGAAGCTCGCCGCGCTCGCCACCGCGTACGTGTTGATCACGGTGGTGACCGGACCGCTGCTCGCCCGGCTGCCCGACACCCCGTGGTTCAAGCAGTGGCTGCGCAGCCGCGCCGCCGCCGCACGGCCACCCGCGCCGCTACCTCTGGGCTCCGGCGACTGACCCGGCGCCGGGCCGGATCAGCCGTAGGACAGATCCGGCCCGGCGTTGTCAAATTGAGCCCGGGAAGGTCTACCCCTGCTCCGTCCAACCGCGTTAACGTTTCGGCCCAGCAGCCAGGGTCCGCGGGTGGCCTGCGCCCCCGCCAGCGCAAGCGGAAGGTCGGCCGGTGAGCGTGCAGGAAGAGACGTTCCGCGGCTTCGCCAACCCGGTCGATCCCTCGCCCGCCGAGCTTCGGGCGTGGGCCTATCAACCGGATTCGGTGCCGCTGACCTCGATGCCGCCCGACTGGGACCTGCTGGTCGCCGGTGACCATCTGGTGCAGACGCTGTTCGATCTGGCGATGGACCAGGGCTGCCCGGCGCGGCGGTTCACGCTGCACTGCCTCTACATCTACGCCGCCGACGGCATCCGGACGAACTTCCGCGCCCACCCCAAGCGCCGGTTCCGCAAGCTGGTCGAGCAGGCCGAGAAGTCCGGCGACGACCTGATGCGCAACTGGGCGCACAACAGCCGGGTGCTGCTCGCCCGGCCGGATCTCTTCGTCTACCGGGACTGGTGCGAGGGCGGCCTGGTCCGCGAGAACCGCCGCCTCTGACGCCTCATCGCCGGCTTGAACGGCGAACGGACCGACATCCCCCCCATCCCCCCATCCCCCCATCCCCCCAGGATCAGCGTCGCCCAGCCACCTCGACCCGACCGTCCTGGTCGATCATGAACTTGGCGGTGTTTGGTGTCCGGTTTGTCGCCGCCAACTTCATGATCGACCGCGAGGGCGGGTGCGTGGTGCCCGCCCGCCCCTCGGGACACGAACGGGCCGGGATCCCCCGTGGACCCCGGCCCGCACGTCGGCGGATCGTCAGGTCGATCCGCCCTGCTTCTTGCGCCGCTCGTCGTCCCGCGCCCGGTCCACGCCGTGGTCCGTCTGGTCGGCGAAGCGCCCTTCCTTGACCTTGTCGCTGAAACGTCCCTCGGTGACCCGGTCGAATCGCTCGCGGACGTTCTCGGCCACCTTCTCCAGCCGTTCCTCCGCGCGCTCGGCCACCTTCTTCGCCGGTTCCGTCATGACTCCCCCCGCCAGCCCGGAATCCGCTTTGGGGGCTTTTGCCCCTGTGGAAAGCCTAGTTGACCCCAACCCGCCGTACCCCGCTTTCCCCTGACCCGGCCCGCGAACCGCCCGGGGGGACGACGAAGGCCGGCGCGGCCCCGGGGGAGCGGGGCGCGCCGGCCTTCAGGTACGAGGTCAGCGGTCGGGAGCGCGGCGCGGACGCCAGACGACGAGCGCGGTGGACGTGCGGTTGGTGGGCACGAGGTCGCCGCGGGGGAAGCCGCCGAGCGACTCCAGCTCGGCGATCCGCCGGTACGCGGCGTCCAGTTCCGCCTCCAGCCGGGCCACCCGCTGCTGCGCCTCTTCGAGCAGCCGCTCCAACCCGATGATCCGCTTGACCCCGGCCAGGTTGATGCCGTCGTCCTGGCTGAGCCGCTGCACCTCGCGGAGCAGCACCACGTCCCGGACGCTGTACCGGCGACCGCCGCCGGACGCCCGGCCCGCCTGCACGAGGCCCAGCCGGTCGTACTGGCGCAGCGTCTGGGGGTGCATCCCCGCCATCCGCGCGGCCACCGAGATCATCAAGACCTTGGCCTCGTAGGCCGGGTCACCCGAGCCGACGTACTCCTCCGACATGCCCGCTCACCTCCGCTGCCGACCTCAACTGAATCGACGTACCCGCGCGTCGAGATGTTCCCGCGCGGCGGGCGGAGTCTGCGCCGCGAAGGTCTCCAGCGCCGCCCGCGCCTCGTCCGACACCTTCGCCGGGACCACCACGTCGAGCGTGACCAGCAGGTCACCGGCGCGGCCGTCCTTGCGTACGACGCCCTTGCCGCGGGCGCGCAGCACCCGCCCGCTGGGCGTACCCGGTGGCACCCGCAGGGTCACCGTCCCGTCCAGGGTCGGTACGCGCAGGTCCGTGCCGAGAACCGCCTCGGCGTACGTGATCGGGACGGTCAGGGTCAGGTCGTCCCCGGTACGCCCGAACAGCTCGTCCGGGCGGACCTTCACCTGTACGAACAGGTCACCCGCCGCACCGCCCCGCTCGCCGGGCTCACCCCGGCCGGCCAGGCGGATCCGCTGCCCGTCGGCCACACCGGCCGGGAAGCGCACGTTCAGCGTGCGGGTCTTGGTGACCCCGCCGGTGCCGTGGCACTCCGGGCACTTCTCCTCGACGATCGTGCCGACGCCCTGGCAGTTGCGGCACGGCTCGGAGAAGCTGAACGACCCCTGGTTGCGGGTGGTCACCCCGGCGCCGTGGCAGACCGGGCAGGCCACCGGCTGGGTGCCGGGCTTCGCGCCGTTGCCGTGGCAGGTGTCGCAGACCCCGGGAGCGCGCAGCGTCAGCGGCAGCGTGACGCCTCGTACCGCGTCGGTGAAGTCGAGCGCCACCTCGGTCTCCACGTCCCGGCCACGCGCCGGGCCGCGCGGGCGCGCCGGGCCACCGCCGCCTCCGCCGCCGGAGAAGATCGAGCTGAACAGGTCGGTGAAGCCGCCGCCGCTGAACCGGTTGTCGCCGGCGCCGGCGCCGCCGCCGAACAGGTCGGAGACGTCGAACGGCATGCCGCCCGGCTGGCCCGCGCCGCGGGCGTTGCGCCGGAAGGCGCCGGAGCCGAACAGCGAGCGCATCTCGTCGTACTCGCGGCGCTTCTTCTCGTCACCGAGCACCGCGTACGCCTCGGAGACGGTCTTGAACCGCTCCTCCGCGCCGGTGTCGCCGGGGTTGTGGTCCGGGTGCGACTCCCGGGCCAACTTGCGGTACGCCTTCTTGATCTCGTCCGAGGAGGCGGACTTGTCCACGCCCAACGCGGCGTAGTAGTCCTTCTCGATCCAGTCCTTGGAACTCACCGGTCCACCCCCTTCCACGGGTCGAATCCCGGTCGTCCCGCCCGCCCGGTGCGGGCGGGCGGGACGTCACGGGTCGGCACTACTCCGGGTCCGCGACCGCGACCATGGCGGGCCGCAGCAGCCGCTCGCCGAGCTGGTAGCCGCGCCGCATGACCTGCACGCAGGTCGGCTCCGTCACGTCGGCGGAGGTCTGGTGCGCCACCGCCTCGTGCCGGGTCGGGTCGAACGGGTCACCCTTCTCGCCGAACGCGGTCAGGCCGAACTTCGTGAGCGCGCCGGTGAGCTGCTCGGCCACGCTGCCGAACGGGCCCACCAGGTCGCCGTGCTCGCGGGCCCGGTCCAGGTCGTCGAGGATCGGCAGCAGCGCGGTGAGCACAGCCCCGGTGGCCTGCTCCTGGACCAGGTTGCGGTCCCGGTCGACCCGCTTGCGGTAGTTGGCGTACTCCGCGGTCACCCGCTGGAGGTCGCGGGTGCGCTCCTCCAGGTCGGTGCGGAGCGACTCCAGCTCGGCGCCGAGCGGCGCGTCCGTGCCGGTCCCGCCCTTCGGCTCGGCGGGCGAGTCGACCACGGTCGGACCGCCGACCTCGGCCTCGCCGCCGATCTCGTCGACCACGACCTCGGCCTCCTCGACCAGCCCTTCGGCGGGCGCGTCGGCGGCCGCGTCGGCCGCCGAGGCGTCGTTCGCCGGCTGCTCGGTCACCTTGCCGAGCTTGCGCTTGTCGCGGATGACGACCCGGGGTTCGTCGCCGGTGTCCTTGCCGGCGCCCGGCGCCGACCCGGTGGCACCCGGGTCGGCCGCTCGTGGCTTGTCCGTCATGCGGTTACCTCATCCCTCTGCCGTGCGAATCGTGTCCGGGACCGGAAGTCACTTCTTGTCCTCGTCCACGATCTCCGCGTCGACCACGTCGTCGTCGCCACCGGCCTTCGGGCCACCGGCCGCACCCGCGCCGGCACCCGGCCCGGCCGCGCCCGGGGCGGTCTGCTCGCCCTCCTGCTGCTGGGCGTAGAGCAGCGAGCCCGCCTGCTGGGAGACCTGCGCCAGCTTCTCGTGGGCGGACTTGATCTTCTCGATGTCCTGCCCGCCGAGGGCGCTGCGCAGCTCGCCGAGCGCCTCGTTGAGCTGGTCACGGTTCTCGCTGGGCAGCTTGTCGCCGCTCTCGGCGAGGAACTTCTCGGTCTGCCACTGGAGCGCCTCGGCCACGTTGCGGGTCTCGGCCTCCTCACGGCGACGCTTGTCCTCGTCGGCGTGCTCCTCGGCGTCCCGGCGCATCCGCTCGATGTCGTCCTTCGGCAGCGAGGAGCCGCCGGTGATCGTCATCTTCTGCTCCTTGCCGGTGCCCAGGTCCTTGGCGTGCACGTTCACGATGCCGTTGGCGTCGATGTCGAACGTGACCTCGATCTGGGGCACGCCGCGCGGGGCCGGCGGGAGACCGGTCAGCTCGAAGGTGCCGAGCTTCTTGTTGTAGGCGGCGATGTCCCGCTCGCCCTGGAACACCTGGATCAGCACCGACGGCTGGTTGTCGTCGGCGGTGGTGAACACCTCGGAGCGCTTGGTCGGGATGGTGGTGTTGCGCTCGATGAGCTTGGTGAAGATGCCGCCCTTGGTCTCGATGCCCAGGCTCAGCGGGGTCACGTCGAGCAGCAGGACGTCCTTGACCTCGCCCTTGAGCACACCGGCCTGGAGCGCGGCGCCGACGGCGACGACCTCGTCCGGGTTGACGCCCTTGTTCGGGTCGCGGCCGGTGAGCTGCTTGACCAGGTCGGTCACGGCCGGCATCCGGGTCGAGCCGCCGACCAGGATGACGTGGTCGACGTCCGAGATCTTGATGCCGGCGTCCTTGACGGCCTGCTCGAACGGGCCCTTGCAGCGGTCCAGCAGGTCCTGCGTCATGCGCTGGAACTCGGCGCGGCTGAGCGTCACGTCCAGGTGCAGCGGGCCGGCCGAACCGGCGGTGATGTACGGCAGGTTGATGTTGCTGGTGGTCGCGGCGGACAGCTCGATCTTGGCCTTCTCGGCGGCCTCCTTGAGCCGCTGCATGGCCATCTTGTCCTGCGAGAGGTCGATGCCGTGCTCGCCACGGAACGTCTTCACCAGGTGGTCGATGATGCGCTGGTCCCAGTCGTCACCACCGAGCTGGTTGTCACCGCTGGTGGACTTGACCTCCACCACGCCCTCGGCCAGCTCCAGCAGCGACACGTCGAAGGTGCCGCCACCGAGGTCGAAGACCAGGACGGTCTGCTCCTTGGAGCCCTTGTCCAGGCCGTACGCCAGGGCCGCCGCGGTCGGCTCGTTCACGATCCGCAGCACGTTGAAGCCGGCGATCTCACCGGCCTCCTTGGTGGCCTGGCGCTGCCCGTCGTTGAAGTAGGCCGGGACGGTGATCACCGCGTCGGTGATCTGCTCGCCCAGGTACGCCTCGGCGTCCCGCTTGAGCTTCATCAGCGTGCGCGCCGAGATCTCCTGCGGGGTGTACTTCTTGCCGTCGATGTCGACGGTCCAGTTGGTGCCGATCTCACGCTTGACCGACCGGATGGTCCGGTCGGGGTTGGTCACCGCCTGGCGCTTGGCGACCTCACCGACGAGCACCTCGCCGTTGCGGGCGAACGCGACGATCGAGGGAGTCGTACGCGAGCCCTCGGCGTTGGCGATGACGGTGGGCTCACCGCCCTCGAGAACGCTGACGCAGGAGTTCGTCGTGCCGAGGTCGATGCCGACCGCACGTGCCATGTTCGCTTCCTCGCTTCGTAACGGGTGAGCAGGTCAGACGGCCTGCCCGGCGGGTCGCCCGGAAGCGACCGCACCACAAGTTGAGTGAACTTGACTCAATAGTGCCACGCGATCGCCAATCCGCAAGTCGGGGTTGAGCCGACCCGGCGCAACCCGACCGTTACTACTGTCCGGTTGTCTTACCTTGCGTCGGTCGGGCACGCTTTAGCGGTGACGACGCATGGCGATTCCGCCACCCGTGCCGGCGCGCCCGCCGTCGCAGCCCGCACCGGAGCCACCACGGGCGACGACCAGCCTGCTCACGCCGCCGACGGCCTGCCCGCCGCGCTCACCGGCCTGCGCGCGGCGATCGGTGCGGCCCGCTTCCCGCTCGCCCTGCCCTCGGCCGAGCCGGCCCGGCACGCCGCCACGAGCCTCACCGACCAGCTCGACGACTACCTGCTGCCCCGGCTGGCCCGGCTCGACGCGCCGCTCCTGGTGGTCGTCGGCGGCTCCACCGGCGCCGGCAAGTCGACGCTCGTCAACAGCCTGGTCCAGGCGCGGGTCAGCGCGGCGGGCGTACTGCGCCCCACCACCCGTTCCCCGGTGCTGGTGTGCAGCCCGACCGACGCGGCCTGGTTCCGGCAGGGCGAGCTGCTGCCCGGCCTGACCCGGACCACCGAGCCCAGCGAGCAGCCGGGCACCCTGCACCTGGTCACCGCACCGGCGCTGCCGCCCGGCCTGGCCTTCCTCGACGCGCCCGACATCGACTCGGTGGTCGACGCCAACCGGGCGCTCGCCGGTCAGCTGCTCGCCGCCGCCGACCTCTGGCTGTTCGTCACCACCGCCGCCCGGTACGCCGACGCCGTTCCCTGGGAACTGCTGCGCGGCGCCCGCGCCCGCGGCACCGCCGTGGCGATGGTGCTGGACCGGGTGCCCCCGGAGGCCGTCGACGAGGTCGCCGCCCACCTGTCCGAGATGCTCGCCGAGCAGGAGCTGGGCGCCTCGCCGCTGTTCGTGCTGCCGGAGACCTGGGTGGACGGGCAGGGGCTGCTGCCGGACCGGATGACCGCGCCGCTGAGCGACTGGTTCGCCCGGCTCGCCGCCGACGCCGGGGCCCGCGCCGCTGTGGTCCGGCAGACGCTCGACGGCGCGCTCGCCGCACTGCAGCCGGTGGTGGAGGCGCTGGCCGAGGCCGCCGACGATCAGGTCACCGCCGCCGACGCGCTGGACGAGCGGGTCCAGGCCGCGTACCGGAGCGCGGAGCGGAGCGTCGACCAGGGGCTCAGGGACGGCCGGCTGCTGCGCGGCGAGGTGCTGGCCCGCTGGCAGGAGTTCATCGGCACCGGCGACTTCTTCCGTGGGCTGGAGGCCCGCATCGGGCGGCTGCGCGACCGGGTGGTCGCGGCGGTCACCGGGCGGCCCGCTCCCGCCGCCGAACTGCGTACCGCGATCGAGTCCCAGCTCGTCACGCTGCTGCGCGGGGTGGCCGCCGAGGCGGCGGAGAACGCGTACACCGGCTGGAAGGCGCACCCGGCGGGCGCGGCGCTGCTGGAGCCGGACCTGGCCCACCCCTCGGCCGACCTGCCGCAGCGCGCCGAGCAGCTGGTCCGCGACTGGCAGCGCGGCGTGCTGGAGCTGGTCCGGGTCGAGGGCGGCGACCGGCGGTTCGTGGCCCGCACGGCCGCGTACGCGGTGAACGCCACCGGTCTCGCCGTCATGATCGGTGTGTTCGCCTCCACCGCGTTCATCCCCACCGGGCTGGAGGTCGCCGCGGGCACCGGCACGGCGGTGGCCGGGCAGACCGTGCTCCAGGCGATCTTCGGCGACCAGGCGGTCCGCAATCTGGCCCGCAAGGCCCGCGTCGACCTGCTCGACCGGGTCGGCAAGCTGCTCGCCGAGGAGGCCGCGCGCTACCTGAGCCGCACCGAGGCCGAGCGCCCGGCCGCCAACGCCGGTGCGGCGCTGCGCTGGGCCGCCGTCGAGGTCGAGCGGGCCCGGCACCGCAGCGGCCTGTTCCCGAGCCCCGAGCAGGACGGTCGCCCGTGAGTAACGTTGTCGGACGGATGCGCGAGGCGATGCGGGGTGACCAGCGGGTCGACCCGGACACCCTGATCGCACGGCTGACCGCGATCCAGCGGTTCCTCGGCGCGGTCGACGGCGACGTGCCCGACGCCCAGCTCGTCGCCGCGCACACGGTGGTCGAGCGCGCGGGCGACCGGCTCGCGCTCTCCGGCCGGCACACGGTGGTAGCGCTGGCCGGTGCGACCGGCAGCGGCAAGTCGAGCCTGTTCAACTCGCTGGCGCGGCTCGACCTCTCGCCGGTGGGCGTACGCCGGCCGACGACAGGTGTCGCGCACGCCTGCGTGTGGGGTCCGCTCGACGGCGCGGTCCGGCTGCTCGACTGGGTCGGGGTGCTGCCCCGGCACCGGTTCGTCCGGGAGAGCCCGCTGGACGCCGACGACGAGTCGAACCTGCACGGCCTCGTCCTGCTCGACCTGCCCGACTTCGACTCGGTGCAGCACGGCCACCGGCTGGAGGTCGACCGCCTGCTCGGCCTGGTCGACCTCGTGGTCTGGGTGGTCGACCCGCAGAAGTACGCCGACCGCGTGATCCACACCAGCTACCTGCGCGAGTTCCACAGACACAAGGACGTCACGGTCGTGGTGCTCAACCAGGCCGACCGGCTGCACCCGACCGAGCTGCCGAAGGTCCTCGACGACCTGCGCCGGCTGCTCGACGCCGACGGGCTGGGCGGGGTTCCGCTGCTGCCGACCGTCGCGGTGGACCCGAACGGGCTGGACGGGCTGCGGGCCGAGCTGGAGCGTACGGTCGCCGAACGGCAGGCCGCCCTGCGCCGCCTCTCCGGCGACGTGGACGCCGTGGTGGCCGGTCTCGAACCGCTCGTGGGGCCGGAGCCGCCGCCTACCCGGCCCGGTGACGCCTCGGCGCAGGAGCTGACCCGGGCACTCGCCGTGGCGGCCGGGGTGCCGACGGTGGCGGCGGCGGTCGAGGGCGCGTACCGGCACCGGGCGGTGGGCAACACCGGCTGGCCGCTGCTGCGGAGCTGGCGCAAGCTGCGGCCGGATCCGCTGCGCCGGTTGCACCTGTCCGGGCGGGATCCGGACGCGCCGGCGGAGAGCCTGGTCGCGGCCACCTCCGTACCCGATCCGACAGCCGCGCAGCGCTCGGCGCTGACGCTGGCGATCCGCGCGGTGGCCGACCGGTCCGGCGCCGGGCTGCCGGCGCCGTGGCCGGCCGCGGTGACCGCCGCAGCCCGGGCCCGGGAGGCCGACCTGCCGGGCGCGCTCGACCACGCGGTCGCCGCGACCGACCTGGGCATGGACCGCCGACCCGCCTGGTGGCGGGCGGTCGGCGTGCTCCAGTGGGTGGTCACCCTCGCCGCGCTCGCGGGCCTGGTCTGGCTGCTCCTCGGGTACGCGGTACGCCTGCTCGGCCTGCCGGCGCTGGAACACCCGACGCTCGGCGTGGTGCCGTGGCCCACCGTCCTGCTGCTCGGTGGCCTGCTGGCCGGGCTGCTCGTCGCGGCGGTCACCCGGCCGGTGGTGGGGTGGGCCGCCCGGCGGGCCCGGCGGCGGGCCGAGGAGCGCCTGCTCACCTCGGTGGGCAGCGTCGGGGAGAAGTACGTGCTGGACCCGGTCTGGGCGGTGCTGGCGCGCTACGGCACGGCCCGGGAGGCGCTGCGCGAGGCGGGACGGCGCTGAACCCGGCGCGCTGACCGGTGTGGGGGCGGCCGGTGCGGCGTAGGGTCGATGCATGGCCACGCCACAGACCCCCTACGACGCGGTACTGCACGCCGCGCGCGACGTGACGAGGCTCGACTCGGCCCTGGACGCGGAGATGCTCGGCGCCGCGTTGCTGGGCAGCGTCTACGCCGTCGCGGAGCACGACCGGGAGCAGGCCGTCCGCGAGTTCGTCACCGGCTTCCTCGCCGCCACCTCCCGGCGCCGCAGCGCCGCCGCGACCACACTGCGGGCCGTCTTCGCCGCCCTGGTGCCCGACGCCGAGGGCGCCGCCCGGGTCCGGCCCGGCGCGTACGCCCCGTCGTGGGCCGGCCAGCTCGGCCGGGTGCGCGTCACCGGCGCCTGGGCCTACGGCGACGTGTACGGCGACCAGACCTCCTACCTCGCCACGTTCGCGTACGACGACGAGGAGGAGGGCGGCCCGGAGCACGCGCTGGTGGCCCTCGTCGACCACAACATCGGCATCACCAAGGACGTGTTCGTCGGCGGCCCGGCCGGACGGATCGTCGAGCAGGCCCGGGAGATCTGCACCGAGGACGAGTTCACCTGGTTCCGCACCGAGGACCCGGCCCGGATGCACGCCGAGGTGAGCCGCCACCTGGCGGTCACCGACGACCTCGCCGAGCTGCCCGCGCAGGGCTCGCTCGCCACCGACCGGGCGCTCGTGGGCGCCCGGCTGGCCGTGCTCCCGGGGCCGACCCCGCCGGCCGGTCCGGCGGTCGTGCCGCCGCCCACCGACGAGGAGCGCACCCGCCTGATCCGCGCCTTCCTCGACTCGCCCGAGGCGACCCGGTTCGGCCTGCCCGAGGTGGCCGACGGCGAGCTGGCCTCGCTGCACTTCTGCCTCGGCCTGCTGCTCGACCACGCGGCCAGCTTCCCGGATGCCGACCCGATGCGGTGGAGCCCGATGGTCGCCGAGCTGTTCCTGCTCGACTGGGTGCACCGCCGGGCCGTGCTGGACATGGACGACGCGGCGATGCTGCCCCGGGTGCTGCGCGCCTGGGCGGCGTACGCGGCCCGGCAGCGCGGGCTGTCGCAGTCGGCCGCCGCCCGGACGGACGAGGCGATCACCGAGATGGTCCCGGAGTTCGCGCGGCTCTACAGCACCGGCGAGCGGCGCAGCCCGGCCACCGCGGCGGTGGCCCAGCTCATGGCGGACGGCGTGGACCCGGACGACCCGGAGGCGCTGAACGCCTGGATCGAGGCGAACCGCCACCGCCTCACCGACGACCCGGCCTAGGCGGCCGCGCCTCGCACGATCGGCGCCGTCTCGGCGAGGTGGCGGCATCGGGCCGACCGGGACCACACCACCAGGCCGTAATGGTGTCGATCATGGCGTGTGGGAAACCGACGGGCTGGCCGCGCCGGACGGATCGGCGGGACCGGACGGATCGGCGGAACCGGACGGGTCGGCGGGCCCGGACGGGTCGGCGGAACTCGACGGGTCGGCGGGGCCGGACGGATCCGATGGGCTGGACGGCTCGGACGAACCTGCCGAGGGCGTCGGCTCGGCGGTCGTGACGGACGGCTCGGGGCTGGGGCTCGGCTCGGGCGTACCCGGGTCCGACGGCGACGGCGACGGTGACGGCGAGGGCACCGGCGACGGGCGCGGCGGGCGGACCGGAGTGGGCCGGACCGGCGTGGACGGCGGCGGGGGCGCGGCGACCGGGCGGGACCGGTGCCGGGAGCCGAGGTCGCTGTCGTCGGGCAGCGCCGGTGCCGCCGGGAGCACCGGCCGCGCCGGGGGCACCGAGGTCACGTCGACGGCCGGGGTGGGCGTGGACGGCACCGGGGCCTGGGTGCCCTGGGGCATCGGGATCACCACCGGGCCGACCGAGGGGGTCGGCAGGAACGGCGTGCTGGTGTCGGGGAGGGCGCTGTTGCCGACGGTGGCCGATCCGGTGCTGATCGCGGCGAGGATCGGCATCGACGCGGTGCCGGCGAGCAACGCGACGGTGAGCAGGTAGCCGCGGCTGGGACCGCCCGTCCCGGGGGCGCGGTGCGCGCCCACGACCCGGCGGTACGGGGAGCCGGGCAGTGCCCGATGCCGGCCGAGGAAGGGCGTACCGGGCGGACCCTCTGGTTCGGACACCGGCACACTCCTCACGCACGGACGGGACGGGAGAGCACACGCGGATATTAGGACAAATGCCGCGTGGAGGCTCATCGCCAGCTTGACCCAGTGACGCTCAGTTCACCAGCCGCAACCGCGTGTCGACACACATTTTGTCCGACGGCCGCACCCGCCACAGCGGACAAAAGCGCTTATCCGTCATGAACCCGATGGAACCTCACCGGCGAGGGAGGCCATACTGTGGGCCCGCTCACCTCCTCTGCAATCATTCAGACACGACGGCAACGCAGCCGCCACCTCCGCGTACCCCGCGGCTGGTGCGGAACGGCGCCGGCGCTCCCGGGCCTGGGTCTGTCACCGACCGACTCCGGCTCACGCCGCGCGGCAACCCCTACCGGGGTCAGGCGCGGTCGCCAGGGACCGACCCGGCACCAGCCGGGCGGGCGCACGAGGTGCTCGGCTCGGGTAACCCCCGGCGCCGGCGCAGACAGACAGGGAGAGACGGATGGCAAAGGGCGACCCCGGGGCCGCCACCCGCAGCAAGCGGGCCGCACCCCGCACCAGACGCGCCGCCGCGACCGGTGAACCGGAACTCGTACAGCTGCTGACCCCCGAGGGTGAGCGGATCGAGAGCGCGCTCGGGCCGGACGGGACCGAGTACCGCGTCGACTTCACCGACGAGGAGTACCGCGGGCTCTACCGCGACCTCGTCCTGGTCCGCAAGCTGGACGCCGAGGCCACCGCCCTGCAGCGCCAGGGCGAGCTGGGCCTGTGGGCCAGCCTGCTGGGCCAGGAGGCCGCGCAGGTCGGCTCCGGCCGGGCGCTGCGCACCCAGGACATGGCCTTCCCGACCTACCGCGAGCACGGCGTGCTCTACTGCCGCGGCATCGACCCGATCATGCCGCTGGGCCTGTTCCGCGGCGTCGACCAGGGCGGCTGGGACCCGAACGAGTTCAAGTTCAACATGTACACGATCGTCATCGGGGCGCAGACCCTGCACGCGACCGGGTACGCCATGGGTGTCGCCATGGACGGCAAGACCGGCGGCGAGGACGGCGAGGCGGTCATCGCCTACTTCGGCGACGGCGCCACCAGCCAGGGCGACGTCAACGAGTCGTTCGTCTGGGCCAGCGTCTTCAACGCCCCGCTGGTGTTCTTCTGCCAGAACAACCAGTACGCCATCTCCGAGCCGCTGGAGCGGCAGACCCGCGTGCCGCTGTACCGGCGGGCCGGCGGGTTCGGCTTCCCCGGCGTCCGGGTGGACGGCAACGACGTGCTCGCGTCGTACGCGGTGACCCGGCACGCGCTGGACAACGCGCGAAACGGCCAGGGCCCGAGCCTGATCGAGGCGTACACCTACCGGATGGGCGCGCACACCACCTCCGACGACCCGACCCGCTACCGCATCGCCAGCGAGGTCGAGGCGTGGCAGGCCAAGGACCCGATCGCCCGGATGAAGGCGTTCCTGACCAAGCAGAAGATTGCCGACGAGTCGTTCTTCACCGAGGTCGACGAGCAGGCCCGCGCCGAGTCGGTGCACCTGCGCGAGCGCGTGCTCGCCATGCCCGACCCGCAGCCGGTGACCATGTTCGACCACGTCTACCCCAACGGCTCTCCCGAGCTGGACGAGCAGCGGGCCCGGTTCACGCAGTACATGGAGTCCTTCGAGGGGAGCGCGCACTGATGGCCACGGAGACGCTCACCCTCGGCAAGGCGCTCAACACCGGCCTGCGGCGGGCCCTGGAGAACGACCCCAAGGTCGTCATCATGGGCGAGGACGTCGGCAAGCTCGGCGGCGTGTTCCGGATCACCGACGGCCTCCAGAAGGACTTCGGCGATCAGCGCGTGATCGACACCCCGCTGGCCGAGTCCGGCATCATCGGCACCGCCGTCGGCCTGGCCATCCGCGGCTTCCGGCCGGTCTGCGAGATCCAGTTCGACGGCTTCGTCTACCCCGCGTACGACCAGATCGTGTCGCAGGTGGCGAAGATGCACTACCGCTCGCAGGGCAAGGTGCGGATCCCGATGGTCATCCGCATCCCGTTCGGCGGCGGCATCGGCGCGGTCGAGCACCACTCCGAGTCGCCCGAGGCGTACTTCGCGCACACCGCCGGTCTCAAGGTGGTGAGCTGCGCGAACCCGCAGGACGCGTACGTGATGATCCAGCAGGCGATCGCGTCGGACGACCCGATCGTCTTCCTGGAGCCGAAGCGGCGCTACTGGGAGAAGGGTCCGGTGGACCTGGACGCGCCGATCGCCGACGCGTACCCGCTGCACTCGGCCCGGGTCGCGCGGCCCGGCACCGACGCGACGGTGCTGGCGTACGGCCCGATGGTGCGTACCGCGCTCGACGCGGCCACCGCCGCCGCCGCCGAGGACGGCCGCGAGTTGGAGGTCATCGACCTGCGGACGATCTCGCCGCTGGACCTGACCGCCGCGTACGAGTCGGTGCGGCGCACCGGCCGCTGCGTGGTGGTGCACGAGGCCCCGGGCAACCTGGGTCTCGGGTCGGAGATCGCGGCCCGGATCACCGAGGAGTGCTTCTACTCCCTGGAGTCCCCGGTGCTGCGGGTGACCGGCTTCGACACCCCCTACCCGGCCGCCCGGGTGGAGGAGGAGTACCTGCCCGACCTGGACCGGGTACTCGACGCCGTCGACCGCACGTTCGGCTGGTGAGCGGCATGTCCCGGATCAAGGAGTTCAACCTTCCCGACCTGGGCGAGGGCCTGACCGAGGGCGAGATCCTCGCCTGGCTGGTCAAGGTCGGCGACGACATCGAGCTGAACCAGCCGATCGTCGAGGTGGAGACCGCCAAGGCGGCGGTCGAGATCCCGGCGAAGTGGGCCGGCCGGGTGCAGGCGATCTTCCACCCGGAGGGGTCCACAGTCGAGGTCGGCGTGCCGATCATCGCGATCGACACCGACCCGAACGCCGGGCCGATCGAGGAGTCGACCACCGCGACCCCCGCGTCGGACCTGCCCGCACCGTCGGCAGCGTCGCTCGCCGCGGTCCAGGTCGCGCCCGCCGAGGGCATGGTCGAGCCGGGCCTGATCGGCGGTGTCGCCCCGGGTGGGCGTACCGCCGTGCTGGTCGGCTACGGCCCGCGCAACGCCCCGGCCAAGCGCCGCCCCCGCAAGGGTGACGCACCGGCCGCGGCACCGGCTCAGGCCGCCGCCCCGGTGGCGCCCGCGCCGGTCGCTCCCGCGCCGGTGGCGCCCGCTCCCGCCCCGGCGGTCAACGGCAACGGCCGGGTCTCCGGTCCGGTGCTGGCCAAGCCGCCGGTCCGCAAGCTGGCGAAGGATCTCGGCATCGACCTGGCCACGCTCACCGGCTCGGGTCCGCTCGGCTCGATCACCCGTGAGGACGTACAGCGGGCGGCGAGCGCGACCCCGGCGGCGGCCGAGCCGCTGACGGTCGCGGCACCGGCCGCGTCGGCCGCGAGGTTCGGCGCGGACCGCGAGCAGCGCATCCCGGTCAAGGGGGTACGCAAGCTCACCGCGGAGAACATGGCCCGCTCGGCGTTCACCGCCCCGCACGTGACGGAGTTCCTGACCGTCGACGTGACCCGGGCGATGAAGGCGCTGGACCGGCTCCGCGACCGGCGCGAGTGGCGCGACGTCCGGGTCTCGCCGCTGCTGCTGGTCGCCAAGGCGGTGCTGCTGGCGGTCAAGCGGCACCCGATGGTCAACTCGACCTGGGCCGGCGACGAGATCGTGGTGAAGGAGTACGTCAACCTCGGCATCGCGGCGGCCACCGAGCGCGGCCTGATCGTGCCGAACATCAAGGACGCCGGGCGGCTCTCGCTGCGCGAGCTGGCGGGCGCGATGACGGATCTGGTGCAGACCGCGAAGTCGGGGAGGACGTCCCCGGCGGACATGTCCGGCGGCACGCTCACCATCACCAACGTCGGCGTCTTCGGCGTCGACACCGGTACGCCGATCCTGCCCCCGGGCGAGTCGGCGATCCTCGCCTTCGGCGCGGTACGGGAGCAGCCGTGGGTGCACAAGGGCAAGGTGAAGCCGCGCCTGGTGACCACGCTGGGCCTGTCCTTCGACCACCGGATCATCGACGGTGAGCTGGGCTCGAAGTTCCTCCGCGACATCGGGGACTTCCTGGCCGACCCGGAGGCGGCGCTGCTCGCCTGGACCTGACGCACCACGCTCCGGTCACGGCCGGTGTGCCACGGGTGAACGCCCGGCACACCGGCCGTGACCTTTTTGGGAACGGAATCATCGGATCCGGGGGCGTGAAGACCTACGATCCGTAGGTGCGTGGTTCAGCTCACCTAATAATCGATGGCGATGGGCGGCCTGGTGCGCTTAAATAGAGACATCAAGGGGCTGACAACCGAATAGCCAGGAGGAGAGACCCAAGATGAGCATGATCGAGCGAATCCGCACCCGCCGCGACGCCAACCGCCGCGCCCGCGCCATCGAACACGCGCTGCGTTCCGCCAACTCGCCCGCGGTCCGCGAGGAGCTTCTCGCCATCGCCCAGCGTCACATGAGCTGACGCCACAGACCTTTCTCACCTCCTCCAGTCCGAAGACCCGCCCGGCACCGGGCGGGTCTTCGGCGTATCGGCATCGGTCGGCACCGGGATTCCACCTCGCTCCACCGCCCGGTACGGTTGGCACGGTCGCCAACCGGCTGACTCCGGACGGACGCGGGACAACGAAACCCATCGACGTCGTCCGGTGACTTTCGGTGACCGCTGATGCTCCCCCGGGCGGCCCCGGGCGACCACCGGATACGGTGCGGGGAGCCCGCACGGCCGGTACCCGCCGGCGACGCCGGTAGCCATGCCGACGGTCCCCCGACCGGCATCGGCGGCCGACCTGTGATGGAGGAGGCGCACCCATGACGTCCGAGGCTCCGCACCGCCCCGGCCAGGAGCCGGGCGAGGTGTCGCCGGGCACCGGCGGACCGGTGCCGTACGGCGATCAGCCGGCGCAGCAGGACAACGGGTACAACGGCGCACCCGACCTCGGCTGGGCACCGCCCCCGCCGGCCGGTCGGCCCGCGCAGCCGGCCCCGGCCTGGGCCGCGAACGACGACCAGCCGCCCGCATGGGCCCCGCCCGCGGGCCA
This sequence comes from Micromonospora sp. CPCC 205554, assembly GCF_036902745.1. Classification (NCBI taxonomy): domain Bacteria; kingdom Bacillati; phylum Actinomycetota; class Actinomycetes; order Micromonosporales; family Micromonosporaceae; genus Micromonospora; species Micromonospora sp. CPCC 205554. The sequence continues at coordinate 67,483 of NZ_JBAKHP010000021.1, forward strand.
GCCGGTGACCGGGCGGGCGACCGCCCAGGTCCCGCAGCCCGCCTGGGGCGGCAACGACCAGGGCAGTCCCGCCTGGGCCGGTTCCGGTGGCCCCGCCTGGGGCAACCAGGAGCAGCCCGGCCCGGACCGCGGCGCCGAGCAGGCTCCGCCCGCCTGGGCCGCCACGCCGCCGGGCAGCCCGGCCGAGCCGTCGCAGGCCCCCTGGGCCGCCGAGCAGAACCGTCCCGGATGGAACTCCGGCGAGCAGCAGCAGGGCTGGTCTCCGTCCGGTGACCCGGCCGCCCGCGGCACCGGTTACGTGCCCGCCCCGGCCACCGTGCCGAACGAGACCTGGGTCACGCCCGCCCCCGCGGACGACCCGCACCGCTCCGGCGGCTTCGCGCCCACCGGCGGGCAGCACGACGACGCCTCCGGTCGCGCCGGCGGCTGGGCCGCAGCCCCGCAGCCGGACGACCCGAACCGCTCCGGCGGCTGGACCCCGCGCGACGAGCAGCCCGCCGCGTCCGACGACCCGAACCGATCGGGCGGCTGGAACCCGCGGGAGAGCCAGCCGGCCTGGGCGCCGGGTCAGCAGACCGGCGCCACCTGGCCGCCGGCCGACCCGCCCGCCCGGGCCGCCGCAGCGGTCTCGGTGCCCGGCGCCGCCCGGCCGGACAACGCCTGGTCCACTCCGGAGCAGTCCGATCAGGACAACCGCTCGGCCGAGGACAGCGGTGGCTGGCGGGCGACCGGCGGGCCGCAGCACGACGAGGGACAGCGTTCCGGCGGCTGGCCCGCCCCGCAGGCCGAGAACCGGTCCGGCGGCTGGGACGAGCCGGCCCGCGCCGAGGACCCGGACCGCTCCGGCGGCTGGGCCGCCGGGCGTGCCGCGAACCCGGCCGAGCCGGCACAGCCGGGCGGCTGGGAGCCGAACCAGAGCCGGCAGTCCGGCGGCTGGGGCGACGCTGCCGCCGTACCGCAGCAGCGTGACTCCGGCGAGCAGGCCGGCGCCTGGAGCGGCGCGGCCTCCGTACCGCAGCAGCACGAGCCCGGGCGGCCGTCGGACGAGCCCGCGCAGCCCGCCTGGGGCGCCGCCGCGCCGGCCGAGGCCCGCGCGAGCGTGTCCGTGCCGTCACCCGACGCGCCCGCCGGCTGGGGCGGCAACCAGGACGAACGTGCGCCCGAGCCGTGGTCGCCGGCCGAGGCGTGGGGCCGGTCCGAGGACTCCGCACCGGCCTACCAGCCCGCCCCCGCGCCGGGCATCTCCCCCGGCAACGCCGTGCCGCTTCCGGCGCAGCAGCAGCGGGTGCCGGGCGCCGCGCTCGCCGCCTCGCCGCCCGCCGACCACCCGGGCACCGAACCCCAGGGGTACGAGCCGGAGCGCGGCGACGGCGCCTGGGGCGCGTCCCGTGCCGAGGAGCCGCAGCCGCCTGCCGTTCCCGGACCGCGTACCTCCCCGGAGGGCGGCCCGGTCTCGGCGAGCGCGTCGGTCCCGGTGGCCAGCCGGGTCACCCCGCCGTCCGACCAGCCGCTGCCGACCAGCGGCCCCACCCCGCAGCCCCGGGTGTACGGCCGGCCCGCGCGCCCCGAGCCCGAGGACGCCCCCGAGCAGGACGAGCCCGGGTTCCCCGCCCAGGACGGGCCGCCCGGCAACGGCTTCCCCGGCCCGCAGCCACGGTCCGAGGACGCCGACGGCCCGCACGGGTACGCCGGCGCGCCCTCCTCGCCCGCCGCGCCGCCGTCCTTCCCGGTTGGTGTGCCGTCCTTCGTGGACCCGCCCGGCAACACCCGTCCCGCCAACGGCGTGCACCCGGGCGGCGAGCAGCCCGACGCCGCCCGTGACCCGTTCGGCGGCCAGCAGAGCCCGTACGGCGCTCCCGGCGGCCAGGACCCGTTCGGCGGCCCGGGTGGCCGGCCGGACCCGTTCGGCGCGCCGGGCGGCCAGCCCGAGCCGTTCGGCGGCCCCGGCGGCCAGCAGGACGCGTTCGGCGGCCCGGGCGGGCAGCAGGACGCGTTCGGCGGCCCGGGCGGGCAGCACGCGCCGTTTGGCAGCCCGGCCGACCGGCCGGAGCCGTTCGGCGAGCCGGACCGTTTCGGCCCGTCGGCCGGTGGACGTGCCTCGGTCGCGGTGCCCGGCCAGGGCCCGGCGGGTGGCGCGAACGCCTTCCCGCCGCCGCCCCAGCAGGCCCCGCCGGCCTGGTCGCAGGACGGGCCCGGCGCCGAGCCGGAGCAGGGCCGCTTCGACGCGTTCAAGCCGGATGCCACCGAGTCGCAGACCGAGGCGCCCCCGCCGAAGGTGCGCAACGGCCGGGTGCTCGCCGCCGTGCTGGTCGCGGCGGTGCTCATCCTCGCCGTGCCGCTCGGTCTGCTGACGCTGCTCGGCAAGGTCGGCGACGACAAGCCGACCGGTTTCGACCCGGCGGTCGGCTCCTGCGTGAAGCAGTCCGGCACGAGCGCGGTGGCCGCCGACTGCGGTGAGCCGGGCGCGTTCAGCGTGGTGTCGAAGGTGGACAACAAGGACAAGTGCGCCGATCTGTCGCAGCCCTCGGTGTCGGTCGAGGGCGGCGGGACCACCCGGGTCCTCTGCCTGAAGCCCGCCGGCCAGTAACCGCACGTACGCGGAGCGCCCATCCCCCGCCGGGGTGGGCGCTCCGCGCCGTTCCGGTGTGCGTCTGTTCACCCCGGGATCGCCGGGAGCGCGCCGGGCCGGTGCGGCACGATGGGGGCATGAGCGCACGCGTACGGGCACCGGAACTGCGGGGTCGGGCCTGGCTGAACACCGGCGGCAGGGCCGTCACGCTGGCCGACCTGCGGGGCAAGATCGTTCTGCTCGACTTCTGGACGTTCTGCTGCATCAACTGCCTGCACGTGCTCGACGAGCTGCGTCCGCTCGAGGACAAGTACGGCGACGTCCTGGTCGTGATCGGCGTGCACTCGCCGAAGTTCGAGCACGAGAAGGACCCGGCGGCGCTGGCCGCGGCCGTCGAGCGGTACGGCGTGCACCACCCGGTGCTCGACGACGCCGAGATGGACATGTGGCAGCAGTACGCGGCCAAGGCGTGGCCGACGCTGGCCGTGGTGGACCCCGAGGGGTACGTGGTCGCCACCATGGCCGGCGAGGGGCACGCCGAGGGTCTGGCCCGGCTGATCGACGAGCTGGTCGCCACCCACGAGGCGAAGGGCACGCTGCACCGGGGCGAGGGCCCGTACGTGCCGCCGGCCGAGCCGGACACCGTCCTGCGGTTCCCCGGCAAGGCGCTGCCGCTCGACGGCGGGAACCTGCTGGTCAGCGACTCGGCCCGGCACTCCCTGGTCGAGCTGGCCGCCGACGGGGAGACGGTGGTCCGCCGCATCGGCGCCGGTTCCCGGGGGCGTACGGACGGCCCGGCCTCCGCCGCCACGTTCGCCGAGCCGCAGGGCCTCTGCCTGCTGCCGCCGCACGTGGCCGAGGTGGCCGGTTACGACGTGGTGGTCGCGGACACGGTGAACCACCTGCTGCGCGGCGTACGGCTGTCCTCCGGCGAGGTGGTCACGGTGGCCGGCACCGGGCGGCAGTGGCGCTCGACCGTCGACGACCACGCGCACGACGCCCGCGCTGTCGACCTGTCCTCCCCCTGGGACGTGGCCTGGTACGACGACCGGGTGGTCGTGGCGATGGCCGGCATCCACCAGCTCTGGTGGTTCGACCCGATCAAGCGGACCACCGGCATGTACGCCGGGACCACTGTCGAGGCGCTGCGCGACGGTCCGCTGCCGGACGTGTGGATGGCCCAGCCGTCCGGGTTGTCCGTGTCGGCCGACGGCGCCCGGCTCTGGGTGGCCGACAGCGAGACCAGCGCGATCCGCTGGGTCTCCGGCGGCGTGATGCACACCGCCGTCGGTCAGGGCCTGTTCGACTTCGGGCACGTGGACGGCCCGGCCGACCAGGCGTTGCTCCAGCACCCGCTGGGTGTGTGCGCGCTGCCCGACGGCTCGGTGCTGATCGCCGACACGTACAACGGTGCGGTGCGCCGCTTCGACCCGGAGACCGGGCAGGTGGGCACCGTGGCGGACGGGCTGGCCGAGCCGAGCGACCTGGTGCTCACCGCCGACGGCGACGTCCTGGTGGTCGAGTCGGCCGCGCACCGGCTGACCCGGCTGGCGCCGGGCGCGCTGACGTCGGCCGGGGCCGACACGGTGGACGGCCCCCGGCACCGGCTGGAGCGCAAGCCGACCGACGTGGCGGCCGGTGAGCTGACGCTCGACGTGATCTTCACGCCGGCGCCGGGGCAGAAGCTCGACGAGACGTACGGGCCGTCGACCCGGCTCGTGGTCTCGGCGTCCCCGCCGGAGCTGCTGGTCGAGGGCGCGGGCACGACCACCGACCTGTCCCGCAGGCTGGTGGTCAGTGGCGACGTGGCGCAGGGGGTGCTCCAGGTGACCGCTCAGGCGGCGACCTGCGACGCCGATGTGGAGCACGCTGCCTGCCACCTGACCCGGCAGGACTGGGGCGTGCCGGTGCGGGTGGTCAACGGCGGCGCGACCCGCGTGCCGCTGGTCCTGCGCGGCATGGACGAGGCCTGACCGTCCCGGTCAGGCGAACGGGGTGGGGGTCACCCCGGCGTCGATGAGCGCTGCGCGGACCAGCTCCGCGCAGCGCACCGCGCCGGGGGTGTCGCCGTGCAGGCAGATCGACTCGACCGGGGCGGGGACGACCGTCCCGTCCACGGCGACCAGCGCGCGCTCGACGGCCATCCGGACCGCCCGGACGGCCACCTGCTCCGGGTCGGTCACCAGCGCGTCCGGTGAGCTGCGCGGCACCAGCGTGCCGTTGGGGAGGTAGTTGCGGTCGGCGAAGCCCTCGGCCACCACCCGCAGGCCGGCGCCGGCCGCGAGCTGGGCCAGTACGGTGCCGGGCTGGCAGAGCACCGGCAGCTCGTGGTCGTACCCGCTGATCGCCGCCACCAGCGCGGCGGCCTGCGACTCGTCGCGGGCCGCGGCGTGGTAGAGCGCGCCGTGCGGTTTGAGGTAGCGGACCCGGGTGCGGTACAGCCGGCAGAAGGCGTCGAGCGCCCCGAGCTGGTAGATCGTCTCGTCGCGCAGCTCGGCGAAGTCGTACGCGATGTGCCGCCGGCCGAAGCCGGCGAGGTCGCGGTAGCCGACCTGCGCGCCCACCGCGACGCCGCGTTCGGCGGCGCCGGCGCAGACCCGGTGCATGGTGGCCGCGTCACCGGCGTGGAAGCCGCAGGCGACGTTCGCGGAGCTGATCAGGTCGAGCAGCGCGTGGTCGTCGCCCAGCCGCCAGCTTCCGAATCCCTCGCCCAGGTCAGCGTTGAGGTCCATGGAACGTCACCGTAGTGCCTGGCCGGGCCTGGGCGAGCGGGGTCACGTCGTCCACCACTCCGATGACCGGGTACCCGCCGGTGGTGGGGTGGTCGGCCAGGAAGACGAGCGGCCGGCCGTCCGGCGGCACCTGCACCGCGCCGAGCACCAGGCCCTCGCTGGGCAGTTCGCCGGCGACCGCGCGGGTCAGGGCCGCGCCGGCCAGCCGCGCGCCGACCCGGTTGCTGTCCGGGCTCACCGTGTACGCGCCGCGGCACAGCACGTCCAGCGCCCCGGGGGTGAACCAGTCGTGCCGTGGGCCGGGGCGCACGGTGAGCCGCAGTTCGTCCGGGAGCGGCCCGGTGACGGCGAAATCGACCGGGGCGGGTGGACCGGCCGGGGTGCCGAGGGGCAGCCGGTCCCCGTCGCGCAGCGGCGGCGGTCCGAGGCCGGAGAGCGTGTCGGTGGCGCGGCTGCCGAGCACCGGTTCGACAGCGATCCCGCCGCTGACCGCCAGCCAGGTGCGCACCCCGGCGCGGGCCGGTCCGACGCGCAGCACCGCCCCGGCGGGCAGGGCGAGTGGCCGTCCGACGTCCCCCGGGCGTCGCTGTGCGGCCCCGGCCCGCCACTCGACGGCCACGTCGGCCGGGGCGCCGGTGAGGGCCACGGCCACCGCCCGGGTGACGCGCAGCGCGCAGCCGGTCAGGGTGATCTCCAGCCCGGCGGCGTGCTCGTCGTTGCCGACGAGCCGGTTGGCCAGGCGCAGGGCGGCCGGGTCGAGCGCGCCGGAGCGGGGTACGCCGAGGTGCGCCCACCCGGACCGGCCCTGGTCCTGAACGGTGGTGAGCGCCCCGGCCCGCAGCACGTCGATCACGGCGCGTCGACCAGCCGGACGCGGGTGCCGGGGGTGAGCCGGGCCGGCGGGTCGGCGTGCACGTCGAACAACGGCAGGTCGGTGCGGCCGACGAGCAGCCAGCCGCCCGGTGACGCGGCGGGGTAGATGCCCGCGTACGGGCCGGCGAGCGCGACCGAGCCGGCCGGTACCCGGGTACGCGGCGTGGCGAGCCGGGGCACGGCCAGCTCGGGCGGCAGCCCGGTCAGGTACGCGAACCCGGGCGCGAACCCGCAGAACGCCACCCGGAACTCGGTACGCCGCAGCCGGTCGACGACGGCGGGGACGTCCTCGTGCCAGTGGTCCGCGACCTGCGGCAGGTCTTCGCCGTCGTACACGACCGGCACCCGGACCTCGGCGGTGGCCGCGCCGGAGACGGCGGTCCGGGGACGCCAGCCGGCGATCCGCGCGGCGGCCGCCTCCGGGTCCGGTACGCCGTCGAGCAGCACGGTGACCGCGCCGGGGACGATCTCGGTGGCGGTCAGCTCACCGGCCTCGCGCCGGTGCCACAGCTCGGCCCGCCACGCCTGTGCCTGCTCCGGGTCGTCGCAGTCGAGCAGCAGGGCGTACGCGCCGACCGACCGGATCCGCATCCGGTCATCCTCCCGCCGGCTGACGTGACGGTCCACACTACTTGCAAGTAACCTACGCCGTCGTAACCTATTGAGGTGACGACCTCCGCACCGTTCCGGCTCCGGCCGGCCGACATCGGGAAGCCGCGTATGCGCGGCTGGCTGCACGCGTACGCGTTCTTCGCCGCTCTCGTCTGCGGCATCGTGCTGTGTTCGATCGCCGCCGGCCGTCCCGGCTGGGCACCGCTGGTGAGCTGCCTGATCTACAGCTTCACCGTGTGCGGGCTGTTCGGCACCAGCGCGCTCTACCACCGGCGGGTCTGGTCCGAACGCGGCTACCAGATCATGCGCCGGATGGACCACTCGATGATCTTCGTGTTCATCGCCGGCACCTACACACCGTTCTGCGCGCTGCTGCTGGACAACCGGCAGGCCACGATCATGCTGAGCCTGGTCTGGGGCGGCGCGATCGCGGGCGTGGCGGTGAAGCTGATCTGGCCGCACGCGCCGCGCTGGGTCTCCGCCCCGCTCTACCTGGCGCTCGGCTGGGTGGCGGTGGCCATGCTGCCGCAGATCCTGCACGCCGGTGGCGTCACCGCGCTGGTGCTGCTGAGCGTGGGCGGCGCGATCTACAGCGTGGGCGCGGTGTTCTACGCGCTGCGCCGGCCGAACCCGTGGCCCACCGTCTTCGGGCACCACGAGTTCTTCCACGCCTGCACGCTCGTCGCCGCGATCTGCCACCACATCGCGATCTACTTCGCGTTGTTCGCCTGAGCCGGGCGGACCCGGACATGCGCGAGGGCCCCGCGCCGTTGCGGGGCCCTCGGGTTCGGGAGGTCAGGCCGGGTAGCCCGAGCCCGGACGGCGTACCTCGCGGTACTCCTCGCGCACGACGCGGTCGTCGCGCACCGGCACCACCGGCTCGGCGACCACCTGCTCGCGTACCGGGGCGGCCACCACCCGGCGGCGGCTGTTCCAGAAGTAGAGCGTGGTGAGCAGGCCGGCGACGCCGGCGAGCATGAGCACCCAGCCCACCACGTTGAGGTTCAGCCATCCCAGGTTGGCGTCGACGGCGAACGCGAAGATCGCGCCGAGCGCGATGAGGAAGATGCTGGCACCGATGCCCATGACGTCGCCTCCTTGGCGTCCTGCTGGCGTTTCCTGCCCGCCGCGGCCATGGATGAGGTAGCGGCACACATCGACATACCCAGGCGCTTTGATCGTCAATCAGGCAAGCTGGGCGGTATGACGGACGGCAGGAACGGGCAGCGGACGCTGGTGCTGCTGCGGCACGCCAAGGCCGAGCAGTCCGCGGACGGCCCGGACGCGGAGCGGTCGCTCACCGTGCGGGGTCACGCCGACGCGGCGGCGGCCGGTGCCTGGCTGGCCCGGCAGGGGCTGCTTCCCGACGTGGTGCTCTGCTCGCCGGCCCGGCGCACCCGGCAGACCTGGCACGACGCGGCGATGGGCATGACCGGCTCACCGCCGGAGGGCGGCCCGGCCGGTCCGGTCCCGGCGGTGCGGTACGAGGCGACCGCGTACGACGCGCACCCGGACCAGTTGCTGGACCTGCTGCGGACGGTCGAGCCGGCCGCCGACACCGTGCTGCTCGTGGCGCACAATCCGGGTGTCTCGCTGCTCTCGGCCCTGCTCGACCCGCAGCGGGCCGACCCGGACGGGCTGCGTACCACCGATCTCGTGGTGCACCGGCCGACGACCCGGTGGGCCGACCTGGCCCCGGGCGGAGCGCCGCTCACCGCGCGCCACACCGCCCGCGCCTGACCGGTACGGCTCAGCCGACCCGGCTGTCGTAGGCGGCCCGGTTGGTGAGCACGTCGTCCATGTGCGTCTCCGCCCAGACCTTCAGGCCCTGGATCGTCTTGAGCAGCGAGAGCCCGAGTGCGGTCAGCTCGTAGGTGACCGTGACCGGCACTGTCGGCTCCACGGTGCGGGTGACCAGGCCGTCGCGTTCCAGGGCGCGCAGCGTCTGGGTGAGCATCTTCTGGCTGACGCCGGCGAGCGTGCGGGACAGCTCCGAGTAGCGCATCGGGTGCGGGACACCGGCGCAGTCGGCCCCGAACCGGTGGGAGCCGTCGCTGCGCAACGCGGCCAGCACCAGGGTGACCCACTTGTCGGCGATCCGGTCGAGCAGTTGCCGGCTGGGGCACTGGGCCAGGAACGCGTCGTACTCCGCCTTGCTCATCCCCTGCTGCTCCTGTCGCCCGGTGAGCTACACACTTTCAGGTGCCTACTTCCCAGAAGAAAGTTACACCCCGATAGTGGAGTCCGGCGCCGCGACCCGGCGGCGCCGGACGACGAGAGCCAAGAGGTACACGCATGGCCCGCACCACACTTCCCGGCGGCACCTGGACGCTGGGCGACCTGACCGTCACCCGGTTCGGCTACGGCGCGATGCAGCTCGCCGGCCCCGGGGTCATGGGACCACCGGCCGACCACGAGGGCGCCCTCGCGGTGCTGCGCGAGGCGGTCCCGCTCGGCATCACCCACATCGACACCAGCGCGGCGTACGGGCCGTTCGTCACCAACCGGCTGATCCGGGAGGCGCTGCACCCGTACCCGGACTCGCTGCACGTCGTCACCAAGGTCGGCGCGGACCGGGACGAGCAGGGCGGCTGGCCCACGGCCCGGGATCCGGAGAGCCTGCGCCGGCAGGTCCGGGAGAACCTGGAGACGCTGGGCGTGGACGCGCTCGGCCTGGTCAACCTGCGGCTGGGCGACGCCACGGGCCCGCAGCCCGGGTCGCTCGCCGAGGCGCTGGAGACGCTCGCCGCGCTCCAGCAGGAGGGCCTGATCCGCCACCTGGGCCTGAGCAACGTGACGCCGGAACAGGTCGCCGAGGCGCGGTCGATCGCGCCGATCGTCTGCGTACAGAACCGCTACAACCTGGCCCACCGCGGCGACGACGACCTGATCGACGAGCTGGCCCGGCAGGGTGTCGCCTACGTGCCGTTCTTCCCGCTCGGCGGCTTCACCCCGTTGCAGTCCTCGGCACTGTCGGCGGTGGCCGAACGCCTGGGGGCGACGCCGATGGGCGTCGCCCTGGCCTGGCTGCTGCGGCGCTCGCCGAACATCCTGCTGATCCCCGGCACCAAGTCCGTCGCGCACCTGCGCGAGAACGTGGCCGGCGCCGGCCTGGCCCTCTCCGGCGACGACCTCGCCGAACTGGACCGGATCGGCCGCTGAGACGCGGCGTCAGGACGGCGGGGCCGTCGGCGGCGGCGGGTCGGGCGGCGGCGGCATCATCGCGGTCGGATGCGAGAGCCGGTTCTCCTCCACGATGAGCGTGCGGGCCCGCTTGCGGCGGTCCTGCCAGAACCACAGCGTGGTGAGCAGGACGCCCAGCCCGGCCAGGATGAACACCCAGCCGACCGCGCGCAGGTCGATCCACCAGACGTTGGCCCGGATGGCGAAGGTCATGATCGCGCCGAGCGCGATGAGAAAGATGGCGCTACCAATGCCCATGTGCGCTGCACTCCCCCGTGCGATGGCCTTGGGCGTGCTCCGGTCGTGGTCCGCGACGGTTACCCGCCACCGGGCCGCCTATCCACCCCGGGCACACGCACGACGACGGCCGGCGGGCTGGTGCCCGCCGGCCGTCGTCATGAGGGGGAGAGTGACGTCTCAGGGGTGAAAGCCCCCGGAAGGGCTCAGAAGGCCTCCTCCGGGAGGTCCATGATCTCCAGGTCGGTGCCCTCGATGATCCGGCGGTCGGCGCCGATGCGGGGCAGAACCTCGCGGGCGAAGAACCGGGCCGCGGCGACCTTGCCGGTGTAGAAGGACTTGTCGGCGGCGGAGACCTCGCCGGCCAGCGCCTTCAGCGCCACGTCCGCCTGCTTCTGCAGCAGCCAGCCGACCACCAGGTCACCGATCGCCAGCAGGAACCGGCGGCTGCTCAGGCCGACCTTGTAGAGCGCGCGGGTGTCGCCGGCCTGGGCCTCGCCCAGCCATCCGGTCATCACGCCGAGGATGTTCTGGATCTCGGCGAGCGCCTTGCCGAGCGCCTGACGCTCCTCCTTGAGCTGGCCGTTGCCGGCCTCGGAGGCGATGTGCTCCTGGATCTCGGCGGCGACCGCCATCAGGGCCTTGCCGTTGTCCCGGACGATCTTCCGGAAGATCAGGTCGAGGCTCTGGATCGCGGTGGTGCCCTCGTACAGGGTGTCGATCTTGGCGTCCCGGACGTACTGCTCCAGCGGGTAGTCCTGGAGGAAGCCGGAACCGCCGTAGGTCTGGAGCGCCTCGTGACCGAGCAGCTCGTACGCCCGCTCCGAACCGACGCCCTTGACCAGCGGCAGGAGCAGGTCGTTGACCCGCTTCGCCAGCTTGGTGGCCTTCTCGTCACCGGCCGCCTCGGCGATCGCGACCTTGTCCTGCCAGCTCGCGGTGTAGCAGACGAGCGCGCGCAGGCCCTCGGCGTACGACTTCTGCAGCAGCAGCGAGCGGCGCACGTCCGGGTGGTGGGTGATGGTCACCCGCGGGGCGGTCTTGTCGGCCATCTGGGTGAGGTCGGCGCCCTGCACCCGGTTCTTGGCGTACTCCAGCGCGTTGAGGTAGCCGGTGGAGAGCGTGGCGATCGCCTTGGTGCCGACCATCATCCGGGCGTACTCGATGATCATGAACATCTGGCGGATGCCGTCGTGCTTCTCGCCCAGCAGCCAGCCCTTGGCCGGTACGCCGTGCTCGCCGAAGGTCACCTCGCAGGTGTTCGAGACCTTCAGGCCCATCTTGTGCTCGACGTTGGTGGCGTAGACGCCGTTGCGCTCGCCCAGCTCGCCGGTCTCGGCGTCGAAGTGGTACTTCGGCACGACGAACAACGACAGGCCCTTGGTGCCCGGGCCGCCGACGCCCTCGACGCCGACCGGACGGGCCAGCACGTAGTGGACGATGTTGTCGCTCAGGTCGTGCTCACCGGAGGTGATGAAGCGCTTCACGCCCTCGATGTGCCAGGAGCCGTCCGGCTGCTGGATCGCACGGGTACGGCCGGCGCCCACGTCGGAGCCGGCGTCCGGCTCGGTGAGGACCATGGTCGAGCCCCACTGCTTGTCGATGAACAGCCGGGCCCACTTCTTCTGCTCCTCGGTGCCCTCGACGTGCAGCACGTGGGCGAAGGACGGGCCGGAGGCGTACATCCAGACCGGGGCGTTGGCGCCGAGCACCAGCTCGGCGAGCGACCACCAGAGGGCGCGCGGGGCGTTGGTGCCGCCCAGAGCCTCCGGCAGGTCCAGGCGCCAGAACTCGGAGTCCATGAACGCCTTGTACGACTTCTTGAACGACTCCGGCAGCGGCGCGGTGTGCGTCGCCGGGTCGAAGACCGGCGGGTTGCGGTCGCTGTCCGAGTAGCTGGCGGCCAGGTCCTCGCGGGCGAGGCGGTCGACCTCGGAGAGGAAGCTGCGGGCGGTGTCGACGTCCAGGTCCGTGTACGGCGCCTGGCCGAACGTCCGGTCCGCCCCGAAGACCTCGAACAGGTTGAACTCGAGGTCCCGCACGTTGCTCTTGTAGTGGGTCATGCTCGCTGGCCCCGCTTCCCGGACAGGTGTTACCGATCAGTAACTCCAGACTGTATTACTCACCGGTAGGCAACGACAAGCCGATCTCGGAAGTGACAGCGATTACACACTTCCCGTTCACCCGTCGGCGGCGCCGACCTCCCAGCTCGGGACCGGGGAGGCGGTGGTGCTGCGCGGGCCGACGTACTCCATCAGGACCAGCGCGATGTCGTCGTCGAGCCGGCCGTGCACCCACTCGACCAGGGCGGTCTCCAGCGAGGCCAGCCCGTCCCCGACGGTGCCGTGGCCGAGCAGCCGCCAGGCCCGGTCGGCGGTGGGGAAGAACTCGCCGTCCCGGCGCGCCTCGCCCAGCCCGTCGGTGAACAGCAGCAGCCGGTCGCCCGGTTCCAGCCGCTCCACCCGGGGCCGCACCACGGGCATGAAGCCGAGTGGTGGCGCGGGCGCGGGCGGCTCCAGCGGGATCACCGCGCCCCGGCGCAGCAGCAGCGGTGACGGGTGCCCGCAGTTGACGATGGTGAGCGTGCCGCCGCGCTCCTCGACCAGGGCCGCGGTGACGAAGTCCTCGTCACCGACGTTGCGGGCCACCGCGCGGTCCAGGTCGGTCACCACCGCGCGCAGGTCGGCCCGCTCGTACGCGACGTGCCGGTAGGAGCCGAGCACGATGCTGGCCAGGCGGACCGCGTCCAGCCCCTTGCCCCGCACGTCCCCGATGATCATGCGCACGCCGTACGGGGTGTCCATCACCTCGTACAGGTCGCCGCCGATCTCGGCAGTGGCGGTGGAGGAGATGTAGCGGGCGGCCACCGCGAGCGTGCCGACCTGGGGGCCGAGCGGTCGCAGCACCGCCTGCTGGGCGACCGAGGCGAGCCGGGACAGCTCCGCGATCCGGTCCGCCTGACGCTGGCGTATCGCCGCCGTGGCGGCCGCGATCGCGGTGGCCGCCCCGACAGCCGTCACGTTGACCACAGTCACCAGCGGGCTACCCCGTTCGGCGACCGCGAAGCCGATCCCGATGGCGGTGGCCAGGCCGCCGACCGCGAGCACCACCCGCCACGACGCCAGCGCCGCCGCGAGGAACGGCGCGACGACCATCAGCGCGAGGTAGTGCGCAGGTCGGCCGTCCGCCAGCTCCACCGCGACCACGATCGCGAGCAGCGCGAGGGCCGCGCCGAGGCCGGCGCGGGATCCGGGACTCAGCGGGCCTCGGCCCGGCTGGAAGGATTGCGTGCGTACATCGGACAGCATGCCTGATGGACGTGAACGGGAGAATGAACCTGGCCCGTCGGTCGTGGAAGTTCTGCCCGACTGGCCGGTCAGCCGAGCACCTCGTACCGGACGTCCACGTGGCCGAGGCTCGTGGCGGCGATGGTCGCGAACGCGGCGCGGGACAGGTCCAGGCACCGGCCCTCGATGAACGGGCCACGGTCGTTGATCCGCACCACCACGGACTTGCCGTTGTCCGGGTTGGTGACCCGGACCTTCGTGTTGAACGGCAGCGTCTTGTGCGCCGCGGTGAGCGCGTTCGGGTTGAACGTCTCGCCGTTCGCCGTCATCTGGCCCTCGGCGTAGAAGGACGCGCCGCAGGAGCCGCTGTCCACGACCTTCGGGCTGCTCGTCTTCTTCGCCGTCGGGGACGGGGAGGCGGTCCGCGCCTTGCTCCGGGAGGCCGCCTGGGTGCGGCTCGCCTTCGGGCTCGCTGTGGCCTTCGGCGACGGGCTGAGGCTCGCGCTCGGCGAGGCCGACGCGCTCGGCGAGGGGGCGGCCGACGTGGGGGCGGGCGTGCTGGGCAGCGTCTCGACCGCGACCGGTGCGGCGGGCGGCTCGGCGGAGGTGAGCCGCACGGCGCCGACGGTACCGCCGACCGCGAGCGCCACACCGACCGCCGCGGTCGCGGCGATGGCGGCGGGCGAGGAGAACTTGCGGGTACGAAGGTGCCTAGCAGCCACCGGCCCGGTCCTTTCGTCAACTGAACAAACCGGCCCGGACCGTAACGAGAGAAGCACTTCCGAAGTCAACGTGATCATGGTGCTATGCCCGCATTTACCCTGGTACGTGTAGCCGATCACGCCACCGTCGATCGGCCGAACGGCCCACCGATCCGCCAGGATGGAAACCGTGCTGAGTCGTCGCCTGGTCGAACTGTTCCGGTGGATCGACCCCGGTCCGGGCAGCACCCACCTGGTCAGCGACATCTCCGGCTGGTGGCGCGACCCCGAGGTGCTGGCCCAGGTCGGCCCGGCACTGGCCGGGCTGTTCCCCGAGGACCGCCCGACCGTCGTGATCGCCCCCGAGGTGACCGGGCTGCTGCTCGGCCCGCTCGTCGCGGTCGCCGCCGGAGCCGGTTTCCTGCCCGCGTACAAGGACGGCGGCGAGCGGCGCCGGGTCGGACCGACGCGCTGGGCGCAGACACCCCCGGACTACCGGGGACGGCGGCTGCGGGTCGGCGTGGACGGCCGGCGGCTGAACCCCGGCGACCGGGTGCTGCTGATCGACGACTGGGTCGACACCGGCGCGCAACTGGACGCGCTGGGCCGGGTCGTCCGGGACGCCGGGGCCGGCCTGATCGGTGCCGCCGCGCTCGTCGCGACCTGCCCGCCCGCGGTCGCCGAGCGGCTGAGGCTGCGCGCCCTGGTCACCGGCGACGAGTTGCCGTGAGACGCCGGCAAACCGGATGAGCGACGGCGGTACGGTGCCGTAGCGTCGACAGCATGTGGCCCCGCATCGGTGGATTGCGCGCACTCGCCCTCGGCACGCCCGGCGAGCTGCGCACCCGGCTCAACACCCTCGTGCTCTCCGGCGTGAAGACCGCCACCGCCGGGCTGGTCCAGGAGTACGACGACGAGAACGAGGAACTGGAGTACGTCGGCGAGCGGCTGGTCCTGGTCGACGACAACGACGCGTTCGTCGGCGTCGTGGAGGTCACCGGCGTCGACGTGGTGCGCTTCGCCGACGTGCCCTGGGACTTCGCCCGCGCCGAGGGCGAGGGCGACCGGTCGATCGAGGAGTGGCGCGAGGGCCACGGCGCCTACTGGGACCGGCAGGGCACCCCGGTCACCGACGACACCCGGATCGTCTGCCTCCGGTTCCGGCTGGTCTCCACCGAGGGCAGCATCGGCACCTAGCCGGCCCGGCGCAGCTCCGGCAGCAGCGCCGCCGCCTCCACCAGCACCGCCTCGTCACCGGCGTACCAGCTGCTGGCCCGGGGCCAGTGCGTCACCACGTCGGTGAAGCCCAGCCGGGCCGCCCGGGCCACCTGCTCGGCGAGGAAGTCGGCGCTGGTGAGCGAGAACACCGGCGCGGAGTCGAGCGACAGGTAGCGGTCGAGCGTCGCCGGGTCACGGCCGGCCTGCTCCAGCGTTCGGGTCATCCGGTCCGACAGCTCCGCCACCGTGCCCCACCACGCCTCGATGTCGTCGCCGCCGAGCCCGGTGGTGACCCAGCCCTGCCCGAACCGGGCGACCAGCCGCATCGAGCGGGGACCGTTCGCGGCCATCACGAACGGCACCCGGGGCTGCTGGACGCAACCCGGGTTGTTACGCGCGTCCACGGCGGTGAACCACTCCCCGCGCCAGGTCGTGCCGTCCTCCCGCAGAATCAGGTCGAGCAGCTCGGTGAACTCGGCGAACCGGTCCACGCGCTGCCGGGGCGGCAGCGTCTCGCCGCCGAGCACCGCCGAGTCGAAGCCGATGCCGCCCGCACCCAGGCCGAGCAGCACCCGGCCGTCCGACACGTCGTCGAGCGCGGTCACCTGCCTGGCGAACGCCGCCGGGTGCCGGAAGTTCGGCGACGCCACGAGCGTCCCGAGCTTCACCCGGGACGTCACGCCGGCCGCCGCGGTCAGCGTCGTCCACGAGTCGAACCACGGCCCGTCGACCAGGTCACGCCAGCCCAGGTGGTCGTAGGTCCAGGCGTGGTCGAAGCCCCACTCGTCCACCTGGGCCCACCGCCGACGCGCTTCCCACCAACGCTGGTCGGGCAGGATCACGATGCCGATTCGCATGATCGCCAGGGTACGACCCGGGCCGGACATCCCGGCCCGGGTCGCGGGGGATCACGCCGCCAGGTCGGCCACCACGCAGGCGATGTTGTCCGGCGCGCCGGCCGCGTACGCCTGCTCGACCAGGCGCTCGACGGCGCTCTCCGGGTCGTCCGCCTCCGCCAGCGCGGCGTGCAGCGCGCCCGGCTCCACCACGGCGGAGAGGCCGTCGGAGCAGAGCAGATAGCGGTCGCCGGGCAGCGCGGTCCGCAGCGCCAGATCCGCCTCCACCTCCGCACCCGCGCCGAGCGCCCGGGCCAGCAGCGCCCGCTGCGGATGTGCCCCGGCCTCGGCCGGCGTGAGCCGCCCCTGGTCGACGAGCGTCTGCACGTACGTGTGGTCCTGGGTGAGGCGGGACAGCTCGCCGCCGCGAAGCAGGTACGCCCGGCTGTCCCCGACGTGCACCAGCGCGAGCCGGGTGCCGCGTCGGACGAGCGCGGTGAGCGTGGTGGCGGGCTGGTCGGCGTCGGTGGCGTGCGCGCGTACCGCCTGGTCGGCCCGGGTCACCGCGTCGGCCAGCGCGGCGAGCAGATCGGCCTGCGGCGCGTCCGCCTGCTCCAACGGCCGCAGCGCGCCCACCGCCTCCGCACTGGCGGTGGACCCGGCCGGGCCGCGTACGCCGTCGGCGACCGCGAGCAGCGTGGCGCTCGCGTACGCGGTGTCCTCGTTGGAGTCGCGGACCGTGCCGGTCTCGCAGCGCGCCGCGTACCGGAAGGTGGTCTCGGACATGGTGGTGCCCCTCTCGCTGAGCCTGTCGACGAGGAGCGCGACGGCCCGGCCGCGTGCCGCGGTGTCCGCGCTGACCCGCCGCCACCAGGCGTCGAGCGCCTCGGCGGCGGCAGCGGGCGGCAGCCCGCAGACGGTACGGATCTCGGCCAGCGGCATCCCGGCCCGGCGCAGCCCGGCGATCAGCCGTGCCCGGTCCGCCTGCTCCGGCGCGTAGTAGCGGTAACCCGAGTGCGGGTCCACAGCGGCCGGGGGCAGCAGCCCGCAGTCGTCGTAGATGCGCAACGCCTTGGCGCTCAGGCCGGTCGCGCGGGCGAACGCGCCGATGGTCAGCAGTCGCACCGTGTCCTCCCTCGCGCTCCTCGTGCCGGTCACCGCGACCGGCACGGACCACGCTGGGCCTTGCCGCAGGGGACGGGTCAAGGCGTCGCTGCCGCCAGTTTGGTCAGCATCCGGCCCAGATGCGGCTCGATCGTGCCGGCCGGCGCCCCGGCCACCTCGGCGGGCGTCCACCAGCGGATGCCCGCGAACTCCACCGGATCGGGCGTCAACCGCTGGCCGCGGTGAGCGGACAGCACGTACCAGAGGCTGACGTCGGTGTGCCGCTGCTCCGGCGGGCCGACCGTCTCGGTGACGGTGAGGAACGCCGGACGATCGCCGAACGGCGGCGCGAAGACCGCCGCCACGCCCAGTTCCTCCCGCAGTTCGCGGCGCACCGTGTCGGCCGGGTGCTCGCCGGGCTCGACGTGACCGCCGCTGGGCAGCCACATGCCCGCGAGACGGTGGTCGACCAGCAGCACCGCGCCGTCGGCCGGGTCGCGGAGCAGGAAGTACGCGACCAGGTGCGGCGACGGCGTACGCGGCTTGGCCCGGCGGAAGATGTCCTCCGTGCCGGCCAGCCAGGCGAGCGCCGCCTCCCGGTGCCGTGCCTCCTGCTCGTCGCCCGGTGGCAGTTCCTCGACCAGTGCCCGGATCTCGTCCCGCATCCCGCCGATGCTGCCACCCGGGTACGACGTCAGTCCGGCGGGAGCGGGTTGGCGTCAGCAGCCGCGCGGACGAACTCGCGTACCCGGGACGTGGTGTTCCCGGCCGGCCACACCGGACCGCGACAGATCGGCGGCGCGTCGTGGATCGGCACGTAGGCCAGGTCCGGGCGGGCGTAGAAACGGCGGGTCTGCTCGCCCACCGGCAGCACCCCGCGCCCCAGCGCCACGAGCGCCAGCATCTCGGAGAAGCTGCCGCCCACCGGGCCCCTCGGCACCGGGCGGCCGGACGGGGTGCGATCAGGCGTGCGGTCCTGCTTGAACGCGGTCGAGGTCACCGCCGGGTACCGCACCACCGGATGGTCGCCGAGCACCTCCAGCGACACCGACTCCTCGGCCGCGAGCGGATGGCCCGCGGCCACCGCGAGCACCCGGCGCTCGCGCATCAGCACCGGGCCGTTCGCCATGCCGTCGAAGGGGTACGAGGCGATCAGCACGTCGATGGTGCCGTCCAGCAGGCTGGACCGGGTGCTGGCCAGTGGTGCCTCGTGCACGTGCACCTCGCAGTCCGGGTGGCGCTCGGTGAACAGGGCGACCGCCCGCAGCAGCACCGGGGCAGTCGACTCACCGACGTACGCCACCCGCAGCTCGCCGGTGAGCCCGCGCCCGGCGTCGACGGCCCGCTGCACCGCCTCCTCGATGCCGGCCACCAGCGGGCGCATCTCCCCGGCCAGGCGGGCGCCGATCGGGGTGAGCCGGACGACCCGGCTGGTGCGCTCGAACAGCGGCGCGCCGATGCGGCGTTCCAGCTTGCGCACCACGTGGCTGACCCGGCCGGTGCTCACCCGCAGCCGCTCGGCGGTCCGCCCGAAGTGCAGTTCCTCGGCCAGGGTCAGGAACGTCTCGATCTCGTACCGCTCCAGCACCGGAGCACCTCCGTCGTTGCCTGCGGGTCAACGATCGTAGTCCGGATCGGGCTTGGTCCCGGTGGCGTGCCGGACCAGGGTTGACGGCATGCACAACGATCTCGTGACGGTGACCGGTTTCGACCACCTCGTGCTCGCGGTGAGCGACGTCGAACGCTCGCTCGGCTTCTACTGCGGCACACTCGGCCTGGCCCCGGTGCGGGTCGACAGGTGGCGGGCCGGCGAGGTGCCCTTCCCGTCCGTACGCGTCGACGCCGGCACCATCATCGACCTGGTCAAGGGCGAACCGACCGGGTCCGACGTGGACCACTTCTGCCTGGTGGTCGAGCCGGTCGACTGGCAGCGGGTGGTCGACTCCGGCGTGTTCACCGTGCTGACCGGCCCGGTCCCGCGCTTCGGGGCGCGCGGCACCGGCACCTCGATCTACGTCAGTGACCCGGACGGCAACACAATCGAGCTGCGCTGCTATCCGGCCGACGCCTAGCCTGGTCCGATGCCGGAGCTGGAACGACTCGCCGCCCACCACGCGCCCGCCGTGCTGCGGTTCGAGCGGGAGAACCGGACGTACTTCGCCCGGTACGTCCCCGACCGGGGCGACGACTTCTTCACCGGGTACGCCGCCCGGCACGCGGCCCTGCTGGACGAGCAGGAACGCGGCACCTGCCACTTCCACGTGCTGGTCGGTGACCACGGCGCCGTGCTCGGGCGGTTCAACCTGGTCGACGTCGCAGACGGCAGCGCCGAGCTGGGCTACCGGGTCGCCGAGCGCGCCGCCGGGCGCGGGCTCGCCCAAGAAGGCGTACGGCGCGTCTGCGAACTGGCCCGCACCGAGTACGGCCTGCGCCGGCTGGTCGCCTCGGCGGCGCCGGCGAACCCGGCCTCACTGGCGGTGCTCCGCCGTGCGGGCTTCGTGCTCGACGGCTCGGTGTCCGACTGCGAGGTGGATCTGGACGGGCAGCCCGGCCTGCGGCACGTGCTCGACCTCCGCGCGCCCTACGCGGCCGCGTCCCCGTAGGCGGGCGCACCGGCCGGCTCGTACGTCAATTGCAGCGTGCCGTGGGCGTGGGTGACCGACTCGGTGAGCCGCAGCGCGCTCGGCACCGTTCCCTCGCCGAACAGCCGCTTGCCGGTGCCGAGCACCACCGGGTACAGCCACAGGTTGAGCCGGTCGACCAGGCCGAGGCGCAGCAGCGACTGCACCAGGTCCAGGCTGCCGATCACGTGGACCTCGTCGTGGCGGCCCTTCATCTCGGTGACCCGCTCGGCGAGGTCACCGGACACCAGCGACGAGTTCTCCCAGGTCAGCGGCTCGGCGAGCGTACGGCTGGCCACGTACTTCGGCACGCCGTTGAGCAGGCCGGTGAAGGGGATGTCCGCGGGCGCCTTCGGCCAGTAGCCGGCGAAGATGTCGTACGTCTTGCGGCCCAGCAGCAGCGCGTCCATGCTGCTCGCCTGCTGGAACATCACCGCGCCCGACTTGTCGTCGAGCAGCGGCATCTGCCATCCGCCGTGGCTGAAGCCGCCCTCGCGGTCCTCGTCGGGCTCGCCGGGGGCCTGTGCCACCCCGTCGAGGGTCAGGAACTCGGTCACGATCAACTTGCCCATGGGTCTGCTCCTCCGGTCTCCGCTCGTCCCCCTCAGACCCGTCAACGACCCGCAACTCATCGTCGACTCCGAGGAACCAGCCACCTGAGACTGCCCGTAAGATCATTCTCTTCGGCAGGCGTACGCCTCCGGAGTCCTCGAAGGCGGATTCGCCATGATCCCCGATCGGACCGAGATGGGCGGCCTCCTGGACGAGGCGCTGGCGGGTGTGGCCGCCACGTTCCAGGGCATGACCGCGCACCGGCAGGAGTCCAACTGCGAGTGCCACTGGGGCAGCGCGGAGGAACTGGCACTGCTGAAGACGCCGGACGTGCCACTCGACGAAGACCTGCTCCGTCGCACGTACTGGACCACGGACTGGCGCTATCCCGGCCTGCTGCTACGCCGGATCCTGCCCCAACTGACCAGGAGCCTCGTGGCCGGCCGAGTGATGCCCATGGCCGGGATGGAGAGTCTCGGGTACTTGTTCACCAGCGCCCGCTGGCAGGAATGGCCCAAAGGGCAGCGCGACGCCCTGCGGCGGTTCCTGGACGCATGGTGGCTGCACGTCCTGGTCGAGCCCGATGCGAAGGTGCCCGCCCACGAGGCCCTGGAACTCATCGCCGAGATCACCGGCAGGCTCACCCCCTGGTTGGCTGTCTGGACGGAGTCGCTGGCCGATGCGGTGGCCCGGCGACGGCTGGTCACGGCCGTGGAGGAGTGGATGGACGACCTGCTGGTCGACAGGCTCCCCTGGTCGAGTTGGCACAACGAGGACACGTGGGGCGCCGCGCTGTCGCTGTGGGTGATCCGACATGCGCCGGCTCCACTGCGGGAGCACGAAGTGTCGAGCGACGTGCTCGATCACATCGGCCTGCTTGGCCTGCCCTACGCCGATCGGTGGGACGCATAGCTCTCGCGACGGCGACACGGCTCAGCTTCGTGGCACCGGATGGAGGTGGCTGCGCAGGAAGGCGACTATCTCGCGGCGCGCCGGCCGGGCGGCCGGCACCAGACCGGGAGTGCTCAGGAAGGTGTGGGTGGCCCTCGGGTAGCAGGTCAGGCGAGCGTCGGTGCCGTCCTCGCGCAGTCGTTCGAGGTAGCGGCTTCCCTGATCGGCCAGCGGGTCCAGTGCGGCTGTGACGACCAGTGTCGGTGGCAGTCCGGCGAGGTTGTCGAACTTGACGGGTGACACACTGCGCGGGTCGAGGGTGGGTGGCACGCTCACCTTGCGGGCCGCGCGTAGCCGGGACACCGACAGAGTGGGGTTGTCGGCGTTCTCCGTGACGGAGGGGTACTCGGTCATGCTCGCCGTCCAGTCCGTGCCCGGGTAGATCAGCACCTGTGCACGCAGCGGTGGGCCGTCCTTGCGGGCACGCAAGGCGGCGAGTCCGGCGATCGTGCCGCCGGCGCTCTCGCCCATGACCGCGACGGCTGCGGGATCGATGCCCCACTGCGCGGCGTCGTCGACGAGCCGGACGACGGTGTCGTAGCCGTCGTCGATCGGCTGGGGCAGCGGGTGCTCCGGGGCGAGGCGGTACTCCACCGAGACGACCACCGCCGGGCACCGGGCCGCGAGGCGGCTGTTGAGCCAGTCGTTCTGCGCAGCGGTACCCGCGAAGAAACCTCCGCCGTGGAACGAGACGACCAGCGGCAGCTTCCGGCCGGTGTCCTTCGGTCGGTGTACCCGCAGCGTCAGGCGCCGACCTGGCAGATCGATGGAGGTCGCCTCGATGCGCGCGCGGCGGTCCGGGAAGCCGGTGATGATCCGTGCGGCACGAGACGACGCCACGCGGTTGGCCTTCTCGCGCGCGGCGATCATCTCCTCGCCGGTCAGAGCCTCCCAGTCCAGGGTGTCCCTCAGAATCCGGGTGCCCAGTGGGGCTTTGCCTCTCATGGTGTCCTCCGGAACGCAGACGCTGTCGACTCACTGTCACAGCCGGTGCGTGCCGGTGGATTGAACGAATGTCAGGACGGACTTCCCACGGCCTGGGCGTCAGGGCCGGACAGGCCAGGCGACATCGTCGACGGCGAGGAACGGTGCGCTCGCCACGGTCGCGGGCGTCGCTCCGGTGAAGCTCATGACATCTCGGTGGAGGTGCGACTGGTCGGCGTAACCGCTGTCGGCGGCTGCCGCTGCGGCGCTGTGACCCGCGGCGAGGCGATGGGCCGCACGATCGAACCGGATGAGCTGGGCGGCGCGCTTGGGGGTGAGTCCGATCTGGGACCGGAATCGGGCCCACAGCCGCTTACGACTCCATCCGACCTCGGCCGCCAACCGCTCGACCCGCACCTGCCCCCCGCCGGCCACCATCCGCCTCCAGCAGTAGGCGACTTCCGCATCGACCGCGCGGCCCGCGTCGTGACGCCGGGCCAGCGCCACCTCGGCCATCGCGAACCGGTCGTCCCAGGATCGGGCGGCACGCAGCCGCTCCTGGATTCGCGCGGCGTCGCGCCCCCAGAGGTCGTCCAGGGCTGTCACGGTCCCGCTCAGCTCCGATGCGGCACCCAGGACCGCGTGCGCGATCACAGGCGACAGCCGCACCTGAAGGCACGCGAAGCTTCCGGCCTGTCCTCGTCCCTGGGCGCCGGGGCGTGGCGCGAGTCCGGCGGTGACGCAGCCTCGCTGTTGCCGTCCAGCACCGTCCTCGACGACGAGCGGCTGATCGCCGAGGTCGAAGATCACCATGAAGGCGGGGTGCGGCACGACCTCGACCTCGACCGGGGCATCAGCCCGATCGCTGAAACCCGCCATGGTGACCCCCGCCAACCGGCCGGGTCGTGCCGGGACCGTGATGTCCCAAGCAGGCGAACCGGAGCGCACCGGCTCGATAGGTCGCACAACACGATGGTACGGATGACCTCAACCGGGCCCGGATCGGAGCGTCCACTCATTGGCAGGTGATCACCGCAGGCGCTTCCGACACGTTCGGCAACGATTGAGGCCCCAGCCAGGAAACCTGTCCTGAGCTGGGGCCTCACGCTGGAGCGGGTGACGGGAATCGAACCCGCACTGTCAGCTTGGGAAGCTGATGTTCTGCCATTGAACTACACCCGCAGGCGGCATCACTCTACCTGAGGTCACCACGCCCGTGCACCCAGGTATCCCCGCGCACGAAGTTGCACCCCCGCAACATATGGGCGTTCTCAAATCCGTCGATGAGATGTAACGTCTGCCCCACGTTTCCGAACCGGCGTGACACACCCCCTGCCACGCCGTCAGAAAGAGGTGGGCCCATGGGACTCCGTCCCAACCTGCTGACCCGGCGTACCGCCGGTGTCGCGACGTCGACCCTCGCGCTGCTGCTCAGCACCGCCGCCGTCGGCGTCGTCCCCGCTGCTTCGGCCTTCTCGGCCGCCCCGGCCGGCGTCTGCGCCGAGCCGGCCGACGCCCACGCCGACGAACACGCGAACGCGCGCGTCGCGAAGGGCGGCAACGCCAAGCTCGACCCCAACCACCTGACCGCCAAGCAGGTCCGTGACCGTGAGGCCGACCTCGCCGCCGCGCAGCGCGAGCGGGCAAGCTTCCGGACCGGCGCCGTCGCCCCGCTGGCCACCGTGACCATCCCGGTCGTCGTGCACGTCATCCAGGAGAACAGCACCCGGGCCGGCGGCAACATCACCGACTCGATGATCAACCAGCAGATCACCGTGCTGAACCAGTCGTACGCGGGCTCGACCGGCGGCGCCGCCACCGCTTTCGGGTTCCAGCTCACGAAGATCAACCGGGTGACGAACCCGTCGTGGTACCCGATCGTGCAGGGCTCCTCCGCCGAGCGCTCGATGAAGACCTCGCTGCGTGAGGGCGGCAAGAACACGCTGAACATCTACCTCGGCGAGCTGAGCAACGGCCTGCTGGGCTGGGCGACGTTCCCGAAGCGGACGCTGGACAAGATGGACGGCGTGGTCGTGCTGAACGAGTCGCTGCCCGGCGGCACCGCGACCAACTACAACCAGGGTGACACCGGCACCCACGAGGTCGGCCACTGGCTGAACCTCTACCACACCTTCCAGGGCGGCTGCTCCGGCTCGGGCGACAGCGTCTCCGACACCCCGGCCGAGGCGTCCCCGGCGTACCAGTGCCCGACCGGCCGCGACACCTGCTCGACCGCCGGCAAGGACCCGATCACCAACTTCATGGACTACACGTACGACTCCTGCATGTACCAGTTCACCGCCGGCCAGGCGAGCCGCATGCTCACCGCGTGGAACGCCTACCGCGCAGCCTGACCGTCGTACCGCGTACCGGTGCCGGCCCTGTCCTCGGACGGGGCCGGCACCGTTTCGTCGTGGGCCGGATCAGGCGGCCGGGCGGCGGGTGTCGAAGCCGTGCCGGCCACGCCGCCCCTCGGCGGCGAGCGGGTCACGCCGGGCGGGTTCGGCCCCGCGCGGATCGAGCCAGACCCGCACCTGCGGCGGAGCGGCGCCGGGCTGCGCCACCGGGTCGCGCCGCGTCAGCATCGCCGCCTCGACGGTGAACTCGAACAGCCGCCAGTCGCCCTGCGGCGACGCGCGGGCGATCCGGGCCAGCCGGGCCACGGTGGCCGGGTCGGTCACCGGCCGTGCGCGGCCCGCGACATACGCCTCGTCGTCGCTCTCCTCCGGCGGGAACGAGTGCAGCGCGTAGCGGCCGTCGCGTTCGAGGTCGCGGCGCTTCGGCGAGTCGATGACGAAGCACCAGAGGCCGTCTGCGGTGAACACCGGCGACACGGGATGGACCCGGGGGCCGCCGTCGGCGCGGACCGTGGCGAGGTAGCCGAAGCCCGGCCCGTACTGCTGCATCAGGAGGCGGATCTCGTCGGCGAGGCGGGGCTCGTCGGCGGCGAATTCGGACCAGGAAGCCATGTGGACACTCTATCGAACACGTGTACGAAGATGTAGTGCGACACGCAGGTCACCGGCACCTGTCGCTATGGTGTTCCGATGCTGCTCTCCGACCGCGACCTGGTCTCCGAGATCAAGGCCGGCACGCTCGCGCTGGAGCCCTTCGAGCCCACGCTGGTGCAGCCGTCGAGCATCGACGTACGCCTGGACCGGCTGTTCCGGGTCTTCAACAACCACCTCTACACGCACATCGACCCGTCGATCCAGCAGGACGACCTGACCTCGATGGTGGAGGTGCCGGAGGGGCAGCCGTTCGTGCTGCACCCGGGCGAGTTCGTGCTCGCCTCCACCCTTGAGGTGATCTCGCTGGGTGACCAGCTCGCCGGCCGGCTGGAGGGCAAGTCGAGCCTCGGGCGGCTGGGGCTGCTGACCCACTCGACCGCCGGCTTCATCGACCCGGGTTTCTCCGGTCACGTCACGCTGGAGCTGTCGAACGTGGCGAACCTGCCGATCACGCTCTGGCCGGGCATGAAGATCGGCCAGCTCTGCATCTTCCGGCTCTCCTCGCCGGCCGAGCACCCGTACGGCTCGGCCGTCTACGGCTCGCGTTACCAGGGGCAGCGCGGTCCCACGCCGAGCCGGTCCTGGCAGAGCTGGCGCACCTGGCCGACCCGCTGACGGCGCCCACAGTTGTTAATAGGGGCCCCCTCCTCTACCGGAGGCGTTAAGAGGGGGCCCTTCCTTACACCCGGCCGTAGCTGTTGATGTCGCCGTCGTCGACCCGCTTCATGGTGATGGGCTTGCCGGACTGGGAGGCGTGCACCACCCAGCCGTCGCCCACGTACATCGCCACGTGGTGCAGGTCGCTGTAGTAGAAGACGAGGTCACCGGCGCGCAGCTCGGCCCGGCTGATCCGCTGCGTCACGCCGTGCTGCTGGCGCGCGCTGTGCGGCAGCGAGACGCCGCCCTTGGCCCAGGCCGCCATGGTGAGGCCCGAGCAGTCGAAGTGGTCCGGTCCGGCCGCGCCCCAGACGTAGATCTTGCCGATCTGGGCACAGGCGAACTTGACCGCCGCACCGGCCGGGCCGCCGGGGTAGCCGGCCGGGCACGGCGCCGGGCGCAGCGGGCCGCCGCCACCCTTGCCGTACACCTTGAGCCGCAGCTTCTCCAGCTTGGCGATCTCGGCGTCGATCTGCTTCTTCTTCGCCGCGAGCTGGGCCTCGGTACGCGCCAGACCGGCGATCATCTCGTCCAGCGGCTTCTTCTTCGCCGCCAGCTCGTCGCGCAGGGCGGCGACGGAGCGCACCTGCTCGTGCTGGCGGTGCGCGAAGCGGTCGAGCAGTTCCAGGCCGTTCACCAGGTCACCGGGTGAACGGCTGCCCAGCAGCGCGTTCACGGTGGAGAGGTTGTCGCCCTTGTAGGCGTCGGCGGCGAGCCCGCCGACCTGGCCGAGCGCGGCGTCCACCCGGGCCTGGAGGGGTGCGATCTGCCGGCCGAGCGCGTCGGCCTGTTTGCGCCGCGCGGCGAGCTGCCCGCGTACGGCGTTGACCTGTTCGATGACCGGTTCGAGCTTGTTCCAGTCGCGGTCGATCTGGGCCTCGATCTCGGCGACCGAGGGTTCGGCGTGTGCCGCCGTGGCGCCGCCGGTCAGGACGACTGCGGTGCCGACGAGGGCGGCGAGGGCGGTGGTGAAGCGGGACCAGCGGGTACGCGGCACAGCCGTGGACCGGTCGACCGACCGGTTCGACGACGGCCGCGGGGCATGGAGTGCCACCGGGCGTCCGTACTCCTTCTTCCGTACCGCCTACCGGGTTAGCTGACGGATTCGGGCGGGAAGGGAGCCGCCCTACCGCATCGCTGCGGATTCACCCCAGGTACCTGGTTCCCCGGCTCGCCCGCAGGCGACTCGGCGGTGTCGGACCGTCACCGACCGGGTTGGACGGTGAGACGTGCGGCCGACGATTCACCAGAGTAGGGACCACCGTTATCGATCCGCAACTTCCAGCGCCGTGACACTCCGTACGCGGTGTGGGGCCACACCCCGCGCGGAGGTGAAATTTTCTTTCAAGGCTGATTACCCACTGGAAAGGTATTGACCCCTGCGGGTGTGCGGAGTGAGGGTGGAAACGCAGTGACCCCCATCCCTGTCCAGGAGGTTCGATGCACCTCTCCGCCCCGCCGTCGGGCAGACGGATACTGCTCGCCGCCGCCGTGGCCGCAGCCACCGCGCTGGCGACGACCGGCCCGGTGACCGCCGCGCCGGACACGACCGCGCCCACGAGCGACCGGCAACAACAGTACGCCGCCGCCGCGGCCGAGTACGGCGTGCCGCAGAACGTGCTGCTCGGCGTCTCCTATCTGGAGTCCCGCTGGGACACCCACACCGGGCAGCCCAGCACCAGCGGCGGCTACGGCCCGATGCACCTGACCGACGCCGCGCACATCCTCGCCACGCCGGGCAGCGCCCACGTCGACGAGGACGAGGACCCGCGCGGCGACGACGCCCGCCCGCTCAAGCTCGATCCGGCCACGGCCGCCGCGCCGGAGCGGGAGACCCCGCTGCCGCCGGCCTCGCTCCAGACGCTCGACGCCGCCGCCGCGCTGACCGGGCTCGACGCGGGCACGCTGCGGACCGACCCGGCCGCGAACATCCGCGGTGGCGCGGCGCTGCTGGCGTCGTACCAGAAGGCTCTGGGTGGGCCGGTCGGCGCCGGCACCGACCCGGCGGCCTGGTACGCCGCGGTGGCCAAGTACTCCGGCGCGGACACCTCCGACGCGGCGGCGGCCTTCGCCGACGAGGTCTACGACCAGCTCGGCCAGGGCGCCAGCCGGACCACCGACGACGGGCAGCGGGTCACGCTCGCCGCCACCGCCTCGAAGCCGGACCGTTCCCGCCTGGCCCGCCTCGGCCTGCGCAACGCCGAGCGGCCGGACGGGCTGGAGTGCCCGGTACGGCTGGCCTGCGAGTGGATTCCCGCGCCGTACGAGCAGCTCAGCGACGACCCGGGCGACTACGGCAACCACGACCTGGGCGACCGGCCGAAGCAGCAGAAGATCGAGTACATCGTCATCCACGACACCGAGGGCTACTTCGGCCCGAGCGTCGACCTGGTGAAGCGGGCCGACTACCTGGGCTGGCACTACACGTTGCGCTCGGTGGACGGCTACATCGCCCAGCACATCAAGGCCAAGGACGTCGGCTGGCACGCCGGCAACTGGTACGTCAACGCCAAGTCCATCGGCCTGGAGCACGAGGGCTTCGCCGGTCAGGGCACCTGGTACACCGAGGCGATGTACCGCACGTCGGCCAAGCTGGTCCGCCACCTGGCGCTCAAGTTCGGCATCCCGATGGACCGGCAGCACATCATCGGCCACGACAACGTGCCCGGCACCACCGCCGCAACGGTGCGCGGGATGCACTGGGATCCGGGCCCGTACTGGGACTGGTCGCACTACTTCGACCTGATGAAGGCGCCGTTCCGCAGCACCGGCACGCCCCGTACCGGCCTGGTCACCATCGACCCGGACTTCGCCACCAACCGGCCGGCGTTCTTCGGCTGCAACCAGCAGCCGCCGGGCGTCCCGACGCCCACCCCGCCGGCGCAGCCGTGCCCGTCGCGCGGCTCCTCGTCGGTGATCCTGCGGACCGCGCCCAGCCCGGACGCCCCGCTCGTCAACGACCTCGGGCTGCGCCCGGACGGCACGCCGGACACGATGTACATCTCCGACCACGGCGCCCGCGCCTCCGCCGGTCAGACGTACGCACTCGCCGGCCGCCAGGGTGACTGGACGGCGATCTGGTACCTCGGCCAGAAGGCGTGGTTCCACAACCCGGCCTCCGCGCCGACCGCCAAGTGGGCCACCGGCTTCGTGGTGACGCCGCGGCCCGGCAAGGCCACCATCCCGGTGTACGGGCGGGCCTACCCGGAGCAGGCCGCCTACCCGGACACCATCCCGTACCAGACCATCTCGCCGCTGCAGTACACGTTCGCCGCCGGCCAGCGGTACGCGGTCGGCGGGGTGCTGCCCGGCGAGTACTACCGGGCGGTGTCGTTCGACGGTTCGGCCCCGGGTGACCGGACCGTGGTCCGCGGCAAGAACCGCTACGTGCAGGTCCAGTTCGGTCACCGGATCATGTTCGTGAACCTGGACGACGTGCTGGTCCTGCCGTCCCCGGTCGGCACGCCACGCTGACCCGGCACCGCACACGGGAAGGCCCCCGGTCCGCGTGGACCGGGGGCCTTCTCGCTGCCAGGGGTGTTGCGGGTCAGGCGACCCGGACGAAGCCGGCGAGCGGCTGGGTGCTGATGCTCGACACCTGGACCGGTTTGCCGGTACGTGGCGCGTGCACCATCACCCCGTTGCCGAGATAGAGCCCGACGTGGTGCAGGTCGGAGCCGAAGAACACCAGGTCACCGGGGCGGGCCTCGGAACGGGAGACCCTGCGGCCCTCGTTCCACTGGGCGCCGGTGAAGTGGGTCAGCGAGATGCCCGCCGCCTTGTACGCGTACTGGGTGAGGCCGGAGCAGTCGAACGAGTTCGGGCCGGTGGCGCCCCACACGTACGGGTCACCGACCTGGGCGCACGCCGTCTTGATGGCGGTCCGTGCGGCGCTGCTGACCACACCGTCGATCTTGGGGCAGCCCGCCGGGCGGATCGAGGTCACCGGGAGCATGGCGGTCAGCCGCTTGATCTCCGAGTCGATCTGCTTCTTCTTCGCCGCGAGGTCGTTCTGCTGCTTGATCTCCAGCGCGATCAGCGCGTCGAGCTTCTCCTTCTGCTTGTTGTACTCGTCGCGCACCTTGAGCACACCGGCGATCTGGCGGCGCTGGTCGTCGGCGATCCGGTCCAGCATGACCAGCTGCTCGGCCAGCGTGCCCGGCTTGGTGTTCACCAGCAGCGCGCCCAGCTCCTGCGACGGGCCCTGGATGTAGTAGCGGGCCGCGATGTCGCCGACCTTGTTCATGGCGAGCGTGGAGGCCAGCTCCAGCGGCACCATCTTGTCCTTCAGCGCCTTGGACTTCTTCTGGTTGGTGCGAAGCTGCGAGCGGACCTTGTTGAACTGCTCGATGGTGGGTTCGAGCTGCTGCCACTGCTTGTCGATCTGCGCGTCGATCTCGTCCACCGACGGCGCCGCGTGCGCCGGGGCCGTCAGCATTCCGGCGCCGACCGCGGCGGCCGCGACCAGGGTGACCAGACCGTGTACCACCCGTCGGAACCCGGCCCGCCGGCCGGGTGGAGCGCTCGGGGCGTGACGTTGAGGGGGCGTGGTTGCCACCGGCACGGACTCCTTTGCAACCGACCGCCGGGCGCCTCGCGAGAGGGAAGGTCGAGGCAGACGACCCACAGCGGTCGGTGCCCCACATTAGGGAAGGCGTCCGATGGAATCAAGGCGACCGTTTGTTCAATCACGTATCCGCAATCGGTTGCACACCAAGGGTATTCAATTCATCTCCCGACGATGGCTGTCAATACGTCGTCGAGCGTCACCACACCCATCGGCCGACGCCCGTCGCTGACCAGCACCATGTGGCGGCGTTCGCGGCGCATCGCGAGCAGCAGATCGGCGAGCGTACGGTCCGGCGGCACCACCGCCAGCGGCCGGTAGATCTCGGCCGGCACCGGTGCCCGGCGGCTCGCTCCGGCGTACCCGAGCACGTCCTTGACGTGCACGAATCCGAGCACCCGGCGGGTGGACCGCTGCACCACCGGGAAGCGGGACCGGCCGGTACGCGTGGCCAGCACCTCCAGCGACGCCGGTGAGACGTCCTCGGCCACCGTGGTCACCGTCGACCAGGGTTGCAGCGCGTCCGCCGCGGTACGGCTGTGCAGGGCCAGCGCGCCGGTGATCCGGGCGTGCTCCTCGGCGTCCAGCAACCCCTCGGTACGCGCCTGGGAGACCAGCCCGGCCAGTTCCTCGGCCGTGAACACCGTCTTCACCGCGTCGGTCGCCTCCACCCGCCACCACCGCAGCACCTGCCGGGACGCCCATTTCATCGCCAGCAGCAGCGGCTTGGTGGCCAGGCAGAACGCCAGCATGGCCGGGCCGAGCCAGAGCGCCGACGGTTCCGGGCCGGCCAGCGTGATGTTCTTCGGCACCATCTCGCCGACCACCGTGTGCAGGAACACCACCACCGCCAGCGCGATGACGAACGACACCGGGTGCACGGCCGGGGCGGGCAGCCCCAGCGCGGCGAACGGCGACTCCAGCAGGTGCGCCAGCGCCGGCTCGGCGATCGCGCCGAGGCCGAGCGAGCAGACCGTGATGCCGAGCTGCGCCCCGGCGATCATCAGCGGGATCTGGTTCATCGCCGCCAGCGCCAGCCGGGCCCGCTTCGACGTCGCCGCCAGCGGTTCGATCACCGTACGGCGGGAGGCGATCAGCGCGAACTCGCTGCCCACGAAGAACGCGTTGCCGAGCAGCAACACCACTGCCACGAGTAGTTCAGGCACCGTCGTCGGGCTCCTCGGGGCGCACCACCCGCACCTGCTCGATCCGGTGCCGGTCGACCTCCACCACCGTGAACTCGTACCCGGCCTCGTCGACCGTCTCGCCCGGCACCGGGATGTGGCCGAGCCGCGCCATGAGGAACCCGCCGAGCGTCTCGTACGGCCCGTCGGGCAGCCGGAACCCGGTCTGCTCGACGAGCTCGTCGGCGCGCAGCACACCGTCGGTCAGGACGGTCCGCTCGCCGCCGGGCACTGTGAGCTCCACCGGACCGAAGCCGTCCACCGCGTCCGGGTCGAACTCGTCGGCGATCTCCCCGACCAGCTCCTCGACGAGATCCTCCACTGTCACCACACCGTCGGTGCCGCCGTACTCGTCCACCACGATCGCCAGGTCCGCCCCGGCGGCCTTGAGCGCGGCCAGCACTCCGTTCAGGTTCAGGCTCTCCGGCACGTACACCGGTTCCCGGGCGACAGCGGCGACGGTGGTGGCGGCCCGGCCGGCCAGCGGCACACCCAGCGCGTCGGGCACCCCGGCGACGCCGGTGACCAGGTCGAGCGTCTCCTCGTAGACCGGGAAGCGGGTGCGGCCGGTCCGCCGGGACGCCTCCAGCAACTCGGCCACCGTCGTGGTGGCGCGCAACGCGGTCACGTCCACCCGGGGCGTCATCGCCTCGGCGGCCCGCTTGTCGCCGAAGCGGATGGTGCGGCGCAGCAGCATCGCGGTGTCCGGCGGCAGCGCGCCGGCCCGGGCCGAGATGGCGGCGAGCAGGCCCAGTTCCTCCGGGGAGCGGGCGCTCGCCAGTTCCTCCTGCGGCTCCACGCCGAGGCGGCGCACCAGCCGGTTCGCGGACTCGTTCAGCAGCCGGATCAGCCAGCCGAAGGTGCGGGAGAAGGCCCGCATCGGCGCGGCCGTGGCGAGGGCGGCCGGCATCGGGCGGGCCAGCGCGAGGTTCTTCGGCACCAGCTCGCCGAACAGCATCGAGATGAGCGTGGCCAGGGCCAGCGCGAGCAGGCCGGAGAAGCGTTCCGCGCCGCCGAGCGGGTGCAGCAGCGGCGTGAAGATCCGGGCCAGCGCGGGCTCGGCCAGGTAGCCGGTGAGCAACGCGGTGAGCGTGATGCCGAGCTGCGCGCCGGAGAGCTGGAAGGACAGCTCGCGCAGCGCGCGGCGTACCGTGGCGGCCCGGCCGTCCCCCTCGTCGGCCCGCCTGTCGATCTCCGCCCGGTCGACGGTGACCAGAGCGAACTCGGCCGCGACGAAGAACGCGTTGCCGGCGGTCAGCAGCACGAAACCGACCAGGGGCAACAGCGTCAGAAGCAGAAGGCCGTCGATGCGCGTGATTGTGGCACGCGCGCGCCGACGGCGGACCCCCCGTAGCGTGGTGCGCATGGACGGTCTGCTGCTCACCGACGAACTGGTCCTGCTCGCGTACGACGACGACGGCGCCAACCGGCTCGGTCGCCCGCACCTCGACTACGGCCTCGCCGGGGCGGTGCTGCTGGAACTGGCGCTCGCCGGGCGGGTGGAGGTGACGGACAAGCGGCTCGTGGTGACCGACCCCGCCCCCACCGGCGTACCGCTGCTCGACGAGGCGCTGGCGACTGTCGGATCCGGCCGCCCGCGCAAGCCGAAGGACTGGATCGGCAAACTCGCCAAGGGACTGCCGGACCGGGTGCTCGGCGGGCTCGTCGACGCGGGGGTGCTGCGCCGGGAGTCCGACCGTGTGCTGCTGGTCTTCCCGCGTACACGCTATCCCTCGCCGACCGGCGCGGAGCCGGCGGTGGAGACCGCGGCCCGGGAGCGGATGGCGGCCGCGCTCACCGGCGACGGCCCGGTCGAGGCCCGGACCGCCGCGCTGCTCACGCTGACCCGCGCGGTCGGCCTGGACCGCAAGATCTTCCGCGAGCTGCCGAAGGAGCGGGTCAGGGCGCGGATCGACGAGATCGCCGCCGGTGACTGGGCGTCGGCCGCCGCCAAGAAGGCGATCGAGGAGATGCAGGCCGCGCTGCTGGTCGCGACCACGGCCGGGACCGCGGCCATCATGACCACCACGACCAGCTGAACGCGACGGCGGGTGTACGCCTCAGCTTGCGGTCGGCGCGACCTCCGGCTCACCGGCCGGGGCCTCCGGCTTGACCGAGCGCAGCAGCACGCTGGCCACGTCGACCACCTCGACGTCCTCGCCCGCGCCCTTGCCGTTCACGCCGTCGTTCAGCATCGTCGAGCAGAACGGGCAGCCGACCGCGATGGTCTTCGCCCCGGTGGACATGGCCTCCTCGACCCGGTCCACGTTGATCCGCTTGCCGATCTTCTCCTCCATCCACATCCGGGCGCCGCCGGCACCGCAGCAGAAGGAGCGCTCGCTGTTGCGCGGCATCTCGACGAGGCCGCTGTCGCGGCCTGCACCGGAATCCGAGGCTGCGCCACCGCGGCCGTCTCCGATGGCACTGCCGAGCACCTCGCGCGGCGCAGCGAAGATCCGGTTGTGGCGGCCCAGGTAGCACGGGTCGTGGTAGGTCACGCCGCCGTCGACCGGCTGCACCGGGGTGAGCTTTCCGGCGCTGACCAGGTGGGCCAGCAGCTGGGTGTGGTGCACCACCTCGAACTCGCCGCCGAGCTGGCCGTACTCGTTGCCCAGGGTGTTGAAGCAGTGCGGGCAGGTGGCGACGATCTTCCGCTTGCTCTTCTCCCGGCCCTCGAACGCCTCGTTCAGCGTCTCGACGTTCTGCTGGGCCAGCATCTGGAAGACGAACTCGTTGCCGATACGGCGGGCCGGGTCACCGGAGCAGGTCTCGCCCTCGCCCAGGATGGCGAACTTGACGCCCGCCTCGTTGAGCAGCGTGGCGACCGCGCGGGTGGTCTTCTTGGCCCGGTCCTCGAACGCGCCGGCGCAGCCGACCCAGAACAGGTACTCGAAGTCGTCGACCTCGCCGACGCGCGGCACCTCGAACCCGAGGCCCTTGGTCCAGTCCTCGCGGGTGTTCTGCGGGGCTCCCCACGGGTTGCCCTTGTTCTCCAGGTTGCGGAGCATGACGCCGGCCTCGGACGGGAAGCTCGACTCGATCAGCACCTGGTAGCGGCGCATGTCGACGATGTGGTCCACGTGCTCGATGTCCACCGGGCACTGCTCGACACAGGCGCCGCAGGTGGTGCAGGACCAGAGCACGTCCGGGTCGATGACGCCGCCTTCCTCGGCGGTGCCGATCAGCGGCCGGTCCGCCTCGGCCAGGGCCAGCACGTCCATGTGGGCGAGCTGCGCCTCGGTGGCCTTCTCCTCGCCGGTCAGGTCCTTGCCGCCACCGGCCAGCAGGTAGGGCGCCTTGGCGTACGCGTGGTCGCGCAGGCTCAGCACCAGCAGCTTCGGCGACAGCGGCTTTCCGGTGTTCCAGGCGGGGCACTGCGACTGGCAGCGACCGCACTCGGTGCAGGTGCTGAAGTCGAGCAGGCCCTTCCAGGTGAACTGCTCGACCTGGGCGACACCGAACTGGTCCTTCTCCGGGTCGGCCTCCTCGAAGTCCAGCGGCTTGCCCTCGCTGGTCATCGGGCGCAGCGGGCCCAGGCCGGAACCGGCCGGCTTCTCCGGGTCGCGCTTGAAGAAGATGTTCGGGAAGGCCAGGAAGCGGTGCCAGGCCACGCCCATGGTGACGTTCAGCGAGATCACGATGAGCCAGGTCATCGAAATGGCGATCTTGATGAGCGCGGCGACGCTCACGCCCGCCTCCCAGTTCGGGAGGACCGAGCCGACCGCGTGGCTGAGCGGGGCGGCCCAGACCGGGTACTCGAAGTGGTCGGTGGCGACCTTGAAGCCCCGGATCACGAACCCGAAGATCAGGACCAGCAGGACGACCCACTCGACGAAGTAGCCCTGCCACATGGTCGAGCCGGTGAACCGGGAGCGGTTCTCCGCGCGGCCGGGCCGGTTGCGCAGCCGGATCGCCATCAGCACCAGGATGCCGACCAGGCCGAGGATGCCGATCCACTCGGTGACCAGACCGAAGACCGTCCAGTGCCCGATGATCGGCAGCCCGCCGCCGGTCGAGACCACCTCGAAGTAGGCCTCCAGCACCAGCAGCGACAGCACGATGAAGCCGACCATCACGAACCAGTGGGCGGCGCCGACCACGCTCCACTTCAACATGCGGGTGTGACCGGCGGTCTCCACCAACATCTTCTTCGTACGCGCGCCCTTGTCGCCGAACCGCTCCGGCGCGGGCTGGCCGAGCCGGATGACGGCGGTCATCTTCATGACCGCGCGCACCGCAAGCCACACCGCCACGGCGGTGATGGCGGCCGCGAGGATCGTGGTGACGATCTGGACGCTGCCCATCGAGTTGGCCTCCCGGTCTGCTGCTTGTCCGTGCAGCCTACGCGCAAGGTTACCCAGCAGTAACGTGAGTCTTCTCGCACCAGGCCACGCCGCCCTGCGCACACCTTAGGTGGAGCGGCACCGAAGCGCCGGGCAGGGGCGGCGTGGCGTGACCTACGCCGGGGTGGGGCAGCGCCGGATCAGCGCCAGCGGGAGAGCAGGATCAGCGACGAGACCATCGCGCCGAAGCCGACGGCGAGGTTCCAGTAACCCCAGCTGGCGACCGGGTACGCCTGCTCGGACAGGTAGTAGAGCACCAGCCAGCCGATGCCAGCCACGATGAGCGTGACCGCCGTGACCGGCAGCCAGATGGGGCTAGGCTTGCGCGTCGACGCCGTCGCCGTCGGACGCACGTCCGTCGGCGGGGTGTACACCTTCTTCTTGCGGACCTGAGACTTGGGCACGACGCTCTCCAGAGGGGGGTACGACCTCGTCCGGCCTGACAACCGGGCGCGAGGGCGACGGTCCATGGCCAATAATGTTCGACAGCTAGCGTAGTCCCGACGGACCGTCCAGGCCACGAATGGGGCCAGGCCGGTGCACTCAGTAACCGGAAAGAGCGGACTTTCCGGGTCGAGCAGGTCGGCTCGCACCGGCGCGGGCCGGAACGAGACGACGGGAAAGGGAACGCCCGGTGGAGTACACGTCCGGCGCCGCCTCCTGGCAGAAGGTCCTCCGCCGCGCGGCAGCCGCCCTGCTGCCCCGGCGCGCCCGCCAGCGCCGCCCCGGCTGGTCCGTCGGCGTACCCCTGATCGCCGCCGCGGCCGGCCTGCTCTTCACCACCACCGCCACCACCGCGGGCGGCACCCCCCTACGGGAGGACCGCCGGCCCCAGCTCACCCAGCTGATCGAGGACCGCCGCGAGGAGGTCGCCGCCAGCGAGGCGAAGGCCGCCCGGCTCCGCGCCGAGGTGGAGGAGCAGACCGCCGCGCTCGCGGGCGCAGACGGGCCGATCAAGACCCAGCGGGACCGGGCCGCCGCCAGCCGGCAGGGCGCCGGATTCACCGCACTCACCGGCAGCGGCGTGACGGTCGAGCTGAACGACGCCGACCGCCGGCCCGACCAGCCGCTGCCCAAGGGCGCCAGCAACGACGACCTGGTGGTGCACCAGGGCGACGTCCAGGCGGTCGTCAACGCGCTCTGGGCCGGCGGCGCGGAGGCCATGTCAATCATGAACGTCCGCGTGCTGAGCACCAGCGCGGTACGCTGCGTCGGTAACACCCTGCTGCTGCACGGCCGGGTGTACTCCCCTCCTTTCAAGATCGTGGCAATCGGCGATCCCGCGGAACTCCAGCGGGCGCTCGCCGCCTCTGAGGGAGTGCGGGTGTTCAAGGAAGTGGCCGACCACTACCAACTCGGGTACGTCGAGCGCGTCTCCACAGTCACCGTGCCGGCGTTCGAGGACTCCACCGCGTTGCAGTCGGCGACGGTGCCCCGGTGACCGGCGGCGACCCCCGGGAACGCGCCGGCCGCGACCGCCGGGAGGAGCCGACAGCGTTCCTCCCCCGGGTCGAGCGTCCGGCCCCGGCGTCGCCACCCCCGCTCGACCTGCCGTGGCCCGACGCCGGACCGGCCCACACCGCTCCGGCCCGACGCGGCCCGGACGCCCGGCCGCCCGTCCCGCCGCCTTCCGCCCCGCCCCGGACCGCCCCGCCGGTCGCTCCGCCGCCGTGGCCGGGTGCTCAGGCGCACCAGCCGACGAGCGCCTCCCGCGCCGAGGCCGACCCCCGGTTCCGCCCCCCGGCGAGCGAGCTTCCACCCGGGGGTACGCCCCGCCCGTCCGGCCCGGCGCACCACGGCCCCGCGCACCACAGCCCCACGCACCACGGCCCCGCGCACCACAGCCCCACGCACCACGGCCCCGCGCACCACGGCCCCGCGCAGAACGGCCCCGCGCCCCACGGACCGGCGCCCCGGGGTGGTCCCGCCCCCGGGATGCGCCCGGCCGCGCCCGGCGACGTCGCGCACCGGCCGGGCGAGCGCCCCTCGCGACCGGAGGCGTACGGACCGGCGGGGCAGCAGAACGCCGTCCGCCACCCCACCGGTGGGGCGATCCCGCCCGAGCGTGGTGGCCGCGGCGGACAGCCACCGCAGACCGGCGCCCGCCCGTGGGAGGCCGGCGGGCGTCCGCCGGAGGACGGTCGCCGACCGGCGGGGGGTGGTGAACGGTCGCCCGGCGTACCCCCTCTCGGCGGGCCGACCGGCGCGGACCGGAACCCTCCGGTCGACCCAGGGGCGACGACGGTGCTGCCCGCCGTCACCCGCCCACCCGCGGACCCCCACCTGGACGCCACCGGGCTGATGGGCGCGGTGCCCCCGCCGCCCGACAACGGGGACGGCGGCGGCACCGAACCGCCCGCCGAGCCACCCCGTCCCCGGCGCGGCGAGCGGGTGGTGCAACTGCGGCCCGAGCAGACCGGCGACGGATACCGCAGCGTCTACTCCGAGCTGACCCGCCCCACCGTCGGCTCCCGGCTGCGCACGCTCGTGCGGGGCACCGGCGAGCTGCTGATCACCTTCGGGCTGGTGGTGCTCCTCTTCGCCGGGTACGAGATCTGGGGCAAGGCGGTCATCGTCGAGGCCCACCAGAACGACCTGAACAGCCAGCTCGCCCAGGAGTGGGGCGCGGCGGCGGACCCGACCGTCGGCCCGACCACCGGGCCGACGGTGAAGCCGAAGCCACCGGCGGAGGGCAGGCCGGTCGCCGGCCTCTACATCCCCAAGTTCGACAAGCACTGGGTGGTGGTCGAGGGGGTCAGCCCGGAGGACATCCGGTACGCGCCGGGCCGCTACCCGGACAGTGCCATGCCCGGCGAGGTGGGCAACTTCTCCGTCGCCGGTCACCGCATCCGCTCCACGTTCTGGCGGCTTGACGAGATGAAGACCGGCGACGCGATAGTGGTCGAGACCAAGACGGAGTGGCTCGTCTACCGGGTCTACCAGCAGCGGATCGTCAAGCCGTCCCAGGTGGAGGTAGTCGCGCCGGTGCCCGGCAAGCCGGGTCAGAAGCCCACCGAGAAGCTGCTGACGCTCACCACCTGCAATCCGAAGTTCGACAACTACCAACGGTTGATCATCCATGCCCGGCTGGACCACACGCAGGCCAAGTCGGCGGGCCGCCCGGCCGAGTTGGAGGCGTGAGCCGTGTACTCGTGGATCTGGCGCAAACTGCCGTTCGGGCTGCCCGGCAAGCTGGTCGGCTCGCTGGTGCTGGCCACCGCCACCGTCGCGCTGCTCTGGTTCGTGGTGTTCCCGTGGGCCGAACCGCTGCTGCCCTTCGACGACGTGCAGGTCACCCAGGAATCCGGCGTACCGGGTGACGGTGGCATCACCGAACCGACCGGGCTGCCCGGCGAGGAGGAGCTGCCGTACAGCACCGAGACGAACAACGCCCCACCCTCCACCCCGAACAGGTGACAGCGATGCGCGTACTGGTGATCGACAACTACGACTCGTTCGTCTTCAACCTCGTGCAGTACCTCGGCCAGCTCGGCGCCGACTGCGAGGTGCGGCGCAACGACGAGATCGACGTCGCCGAGGTGGGCCGCGTCGGCGCCGCCGGTGTCCTGCTGTCGCCCGGCCCGGGCAGCCCGGACCGGGCCGGCATCTGCCTGGACGTGATCCGCGAGTACGCCGGCAAGCTCCCGATCTTCGGCGTCTGCCTCGGTCACCAGGCGATCGGTGAGGCGTTCGGCGCGACCGTCGCCCGCGCGCCGGAGCTGCTGCACGGCAAGACCTCGGAGGTACGCCACGACGGCGTGGGCGTGCTCGCCGGGCTGCCGGACCCGTTCACCGCCACCCGGTACCACTCGCTGGCCGTCCTGCCCGAGACGCTTCCCGACGAGCTGGAGGTCACCGGCCGGACCGCCTCCGGCGTGGTGATGGCGATGCGGCACCGCTCGCTGCCGATCGAGGGCGTGCAGTTCCACCCCGAGTCGGTGCTGACCGAGGGCGGTCACCTGATGCTGGCGAACTGGCTTGCCGCCTGCGGCTACCCCGCGGCGCTGGAGCGCGCCCCCGAGCTGGCCGCCGAGGTCGACGCCCGCCGCCAGGCCGCCTTCTCCCCAGCCTGACCCCCTCCACCCCCGCGCGCGTCCCGCCCCCTTCCCCGTCGATCATGAAGTTGACGGGGACAAATCGGACGCCCAGTGCCGCTAACCTCATGATCAACGGGAGAGGCGGACGGAGATGCGAGCGCGGCGGCGGCCCCGGGGATCGGGGACGCCGCCGCGTCGGTCGGTCAGATGGTGCTCAGCGGTCGGTGCGGGTCGGGGTCACCGGGGGGAACGGGAAGCCGCTGCCGCCGCCGTTACCGCCGCCGTTGCCCGGCGTGCTCGGAGACGTGCTGGGGGTGACGCTCGGCGTCGGGCTGGTCGGCTCCTCCTCGCGCGGCACGTCGACCCGGATGGTCACCCGCTCGCCCTTGGCCAGGCTGGTCCCGGCGGCCGGCGACTGGCTGCTGACCTTGCCCGCCTCGGCCGGGTCGACCTCGTCGCCCTCCTGGACCCGGACCACGTAGCCGGCCTCCTTGAGCCGCTGCTTCGCCTGGTCCTCGGTGTAGCCGCGGACGTTCGGCACCTCGCTGACGTTGCCCCGGGAGACCTTGAGCGTCACCTTGCTGCCCTCGGCGACCGCGCTGCCTTCCTTCGGCGAGACGTCGACGACCTGACCTTCCGGCGCGCTGCCGTTGACGTTCTCGCGCACCGGGATCAGCTTGAGTTCGGTCAGACGGTCGCTCGCGGCGTCGTACGTGCCGCCCGTCAGGTTGGTGGGGATGTTCACCTGGCCCGGGCCGGTGCAGACGTTGACGGTGACCTCGGTGTTCTTCTCCACCCGCTGGCCGAACGACGGGCTCTGGTCGACCACCGAGCCCCGCTCGCACGTGGTGTTCTGCACCGGGTCGCCCTCGGTGAACCGCAGCCCGGCCTGGGTGAGCGCCGCCTGCGCCTCGGCCTGCGAACGGCCCACCAACTGCGGCACCGACACCTTCTCGTTGCCGGCCTGGTTGAGCCAGAGCGCGGTGCCGAGCGCGATCACCGCGAGTACGCCGAGCGCGGCGAACGCCGCGATGACCCAGGACGAGCTCTTGCGCTTGCCCGGGTCACCCACCCGCGCCGCCGGCTGCTGGCGGGTCTGCGGGCCCATCATCTGGGTCTGCTGCGCCTGGTGGTAGCCACCACCCGCGGCGGCGCCCATCGGCATGGTCTCGTCGGCCGGCATCACCGGGGTGGCGAGCACCGGCCGGCCGGCGGCGGCGCGGAGCAGGTCCGCCCGCATCTCGCCGGCGCTCTGGTAGCGGTTGAGCGGGTTCTTCGACAGCGCCTTGAGCACGATCGCGTCGACGGCGGGGTTGACGTCCGGGTTGATCGTGCTGGGCGTCGGCGGCTGCTCCCGCACGTGCTGGTACGCCACACTGACCGGGCTGTCCCCCACGAACGGCGGGTGGCCGCAGAGCAGCTCGAACAGCACGCAGCCGGCCGCGTAGACGTCGGAGCGGGCGTCGACCGCCTCGCCGCGCGCCTGCTCGGGAGAGAGGTACTGCGCGGTGCCGATGACCGCGCTGGTCTGCGTCATCGTGGTGGCGCCGCTGGCCAGCGCCCGGGCGATGCCGAAGTCCATCACCTTGACCTGACCGGTCTGGGTGAGCATCACGTTCCCGGGCTTGATGTCCCGGTGGATGATCCCGTGCCGGTGGCTGAACTCCAGCGCCGCGCACATGTCGGCGCAGATCTCCAGCGCCCGGCGCGGCTGGAGCCGCCCCTCGACGCCGAGGACCTCCTTGAGGGTCCGGCCGTTGACGAACTCCATCACGATGAACGGCAGGGTCTCGCCCGTGGGGGCGGTCTCCTCGCCGGTGTCGTAGACGGCGACGATGGCCGGGTGGTTGAGCGAGGCGGCGTTCTGCGCCTCGCGGCGGAACCGCATCTGGAAGGTGGCATCCCGGGCCAGGTCGGCACGGAGCATCTTGATCGCGACATCCCGCCCGAGCCGGAGGTCACGGCCGCGGTGCACCTCGGCCATGCCGCCGTAGCCCAGCAGCTCGCCGACCTGATACCTGCCACCGAGCAGGCGGGCCTGCGCTGTCATCGCGTCTCTCGTCCTTCGCTCGTCGTCGTACCGCCGCCGGCCGGCAGGAGGCGTACCTCACGACGGTACGACGTGCGGACCGGATAGTCGCCTCCGTACGCCCGCACCGCGCCGGAGGTCACGCTCACACTTGCCGGAGCGGCTGCGGTCTCACCGTATTTCCGGTACAGGAACGAAATCACGCCCGAGCAGAGGATGACCAGTACGGCCACCACGATCGCGGTCGTCCACAGGCCCGACCGGGAGCGCCGGGGCGGTGCGGCGGCGGGCGGTCGCGCGTACCCCAGGGGGTTGTGCTGGGGCACGGGGCGTGGCTGCGGGACGGGGGCCGGGCCGCGCGGCGCCACCGGCGGGCGGGGTTGCGGGGCGGGGTGCGCGGCCACTGCCGGGCGCGGCGCGGCGAGCGGGGGGCGGGCCGGGGACACGGGCGGTCTGGGCTGCGGGCGCGGGGGGGGGAAGT